>JAYVMO010000152.1:0-17642 GCA_043758915.1 Acidobacteriota bacterium
CGTGACGAGAGTGCTGGCGGAAAAAATCACGCCCATGGACCACTGGGAAGGATTCCTTGCAAACGCTGTAACTGCCGCGTTGGTCATGCCGGGCGCGGCCCTCGGACTTCCTATGTCCACGACCCACGTGTCGTCGGGCTCCATCATGGGAATTGGGCTGCAAAACAGGATCCAGGTAAATTGGCGAACAGTGCGCGGCATGTTCCTCGCCTGGGTTGTCACCCTCCCGGTTGCCGGCTTGCTGGGAGTTCTAATTTATCTCTCCCTGCACGCCGTCCACATCTGATATGAAAACCAAAATCCTGCTTCTCTGCCTCTTCGTAACCGCGGTAATTATCGGTTTGCTCAACGATTCCCATGAGAAGGAAACACATGCCAATGATTGAGAGTAATTCGCAGACATCACGACATTTCGAGGTAACGGAAGTTCGGCTATCGCTCCCAGCGGAGCTCGCAGCCCCGACAATTCCGCAGCGCATCCAGACGGCCTTTCTGGGGTTGGGTGCGTACTAACATGTCAAAGAAAATCAAAGTCGTAGCCTCGCTCGCGCTCGTCCTGCTACTCGCTGTTCTTCTGCACTTCTTCCCGGTCGCCCAATGGACTTCCCGTTTTGTGGAGAGGGTCCGGACCCTGGGATTCTGGGGTGCCCTGATCTACTTTCTTGTCTACGTTCTCGGCACGGTCCTGTTTGTTCCTGGCACTGCGCTCACACTTGGCAGCGGCCTGCTCTTTGGAGTGCTCCGGGGAACCATCCTGGTTTCGCTTGCCAGCGTATCGGGGGCCACTCTTGCTTTTCTGATCGCTCGTTACTTTGGGCGCGAGTGGACGCTCAGACGCCTCGAGCGCTATCCCAAGTTCAAACTCATGGATCGCGCCATCGGAGAGAGCGGATTCAAGCTCGTCCTCCTGATGCGCCTGCAACCCGTCTTCCTCCCGTTCGCAATACTCAACTATGCGCTGGGGCTAACGCGCGTCCGCCTGCGCGACTATGTCCTGGCTTCCTGGATCGGAATGCTTCCCGCGACGACACTGTACGTTTACATTGGCACGTCCCTGAAAAGCGTCTCCGATCTAGTCCAAGGGAAAGTGCGGACGGGCGACCGCTGGCACCTACTGCTGTTCTGGGGCGGACTCGCGCTCTCGGCCGTTTTGGTCGCCATTTTTACACGAATCGCAAAACAGGCACTCCAGAGCCAGTTGGGCTCCGAGAACGAGCCTCCCGCAGGAGAAACAGAATGAATTCGAGCGCAGCCCCGCTGGTCACTCCCGAGGATGTCTACAATCGGCAACTCATCCAGAACCTCCATCCCCCGGATTGGGTCAACCCCACCCCGGCTGGACGCTACAACCTGGTCGTCATTGGCGCAGGAACTGCCGGGCTCGTTTCGGCCGCCGGCGGCGCGGCACTCGGCGCCAAGGTAGCTCTCATCGAAAGACATCTCATGGGAGGCGATTGCACGAATTACGGATGCGTGCCATCGAAAGCGCTCATTCGCTCCGCCCGAGCCGCCTACGCCATGCGAGAAGCGCCCACCTTCGGAATCTCCCCGACGGGCGATGGACTCGTGGATTTCGAGCTCGTGATGCAGCGGATGAGACGGTTGCGTACGCAGATCTCCGCGAACGACTCCGTTGCTCGCTTCACGAAGCTTGGCGCTGAAGTCTATCTCGGCGCCGCCAGATTTGTGGGCAGAAACGAAATCGAAGTGGATGGAGTCAGATTGGCGTTTTCGAAAGCCATTATCGCCACTGGAGCCAGGGCAGCAGACCTCACGCTTCCCGGATTCCGGGAAGCCGGATATCTCACCAACGAAACCGTGTTCTCTCTGGAAAAGCTGCCTAAGAGCCTGCTGGTGATCGGCGGAGGGCCGATCGGTTGCGAACTGGCACAAACGTTTCGCCGGTTTGGAAGCGAAGTCACGCTTCTCAGCCGTGGCAAGCGATTGCTGCCTCGTGACGATGCCGACGCGGCGGAAGTACTGAAGCGCCAGTTTGAACGTGAGGGCATTCGGCTGATCCTCGGGGCAAAACTGCTGCGGGCAGAAACGGAAAACGGGCTTAAGCAGATTACGTTTGATCGCGGGAACGGAGAAGAGAAGCTCACTGCCAACGAGATTCTCCTCGCGGTAGGCCGTCAACCCAATCTTGAGGGACTCAATGCCGAGGCCGCGGGAGTCAAGACCGATAAGTCGGGCGTGCTCGTGAACGATATGTTGCGCACCACCAATCCGGACATCTATGCTGCCGGAGACATCTGTTCCCCCTACCAGTTCACCCATGCGGCGGAGGCCATGGCGCGTGTCGCGATTCAGAATGCTTTGTTCTTTGGCAGAAAACGCGTGAGTAACCTCGTGATTCCCTGGAGCACCTATACGGACCCCGAAGTGGCGCACGTCGGGATAACGGACGCCGAAGCAAGCAAGCGAAGCGACGAGGTCGTTATCTTCACGAAAGAGCTGGCCGACACCGACCGGGCGATACTGGACGGAGAACCCGAGGGATACATACGGCTCTATATGAACCGCCGAGACGGGAAACTCCTCGGAGCGACCATCGTGGGGACACATGCCGGGGAGAGCATCGGGGAGACCGTGCTCGCGATTCAGCAGAGCTTGAAAGTAGGCGCCCTCAGCGGCGTTATTCACCCTTATCCTACACAAGCAGAAGCGATCAAGCGCGCCGCTGACCTGCAATATCGCTCCCGGTTGAAACCCTGGATGCGCCGTGTTTTGGATAAGTACTTCCGCCACAGGAGATAGCGTGGACCAGAGAGGCTGCATCTGTGTGTTCGCCAAACCGCCCGCACCTGGGCGGGTGAAAACTCGCCTCGTCCCTCTCCTCGGAAGCAGCGGCGCGGCCGAACTCGCCACGGCGTTTCTACAAGATACTTGGACTGCCCTTGCCGTTCTCCTCTGGGCCAAGCCCGTGCTTGCCTCGACCGAGGAGGGGCGACCGGACGGCCTTCGCGAACCGGTGGAAGTCTGGCTCCAGGAAGGGGGCGACCTCGGAGTGCGCCTTGAGAACATCGTCCGCCGCGCCCTGCGCAACCATCCGTATGCCATTGCGATCGGTGCGGATAGCCCCGGCCTTCCTGCAAAATTTCTCGAACAAGCGCGAGAAGCGCTCGCTCAAGTGGATGCGGTCATCGGCCCCTGCGAAGATGGGGGATTCTACCTTCTGGGATTGCGCAACTGTCCCGAGGGACTCTTGTCCGGGATTCCGTGGAGCGCGGCAGTAACCTGCGAAGAAACCATTGCCAAGATCAGGGGGGCGGGTCTGGCAATTGAGGTTCTCGACCTGTGGTTTGATATCGACACCGCGGAAGATCTTGAAAAACTCGCACGGCTGATCTCAGCCGGCCAGATTCAGGCGCTAAACACACAGACATTTCTCGAGAGCCACACCGCCGCGCATCCGATCCTCCAGGCCTTCAAGTGCTCCGTAATTATCCCCGCGCTGAACGAACTGGAGTACCTGCCCCAAACCCTTGCCGCACTCGAGAAGCAGGAATGGATTCACGAGGTGATTGTGGCCGATGGCGGCAGCACGGATGGCACACGGGAGTGGCTCGCGGCACAAAACATTGCTCGCGTCGTCGGCGCTCCCGCCGGTAAGGGAAATCAGCTGAATGCGGGAGCGCTAGCCGCTTCGGGAGACGTCTTCCTGTTTCTCCACGCCGACTGCCAACTGCCTTTGGATGCTGGCGAGCGCATTGCGTCCCAACTCAACTCCCCAGAAGTAGCGGGGGGATGCTTCGAGGTCCGCTTCAGTGCGAACCGTCCGCGATCCTTAAAACTGGTCGCGGCCGGGATCAATTTTCGAAGCAACCTTACCGGGGCGGCCACCGGGGATCAGGGGATTTTCGTGCGCAGAAGGGTCTTTGAGCAGGTAGGCGGCTGTCCCGACTGGCCGCTGTTCGAAGATGTGGATCTGGTGCGTCGAATCAAGAATGTCGGTAGGTTTGCCGTCCTTCGCTCGCCCTTGCTCGTCTCCCCGCGCCGCCATCTCGCTAGAGGGGTATTCCGGACAGTCCTGCTCATCTATGTGTTGCGGGTGGCCTTCTGGCTCGGGGTATCGCCGTTCACGCTCAAGAAATGGTTTGACGATTCTCGTCCGCATGCGCATTCTGCCCCCGAGTCGGAATCAGCACCGGAGCGAATCGCCTGATGTACTCCGCAATCGTCTTTGACGTGAACGAAACTCTGTTGGATCTGACGGCCTTCGATCCTGCTTTTGCAAACCACTTCGGCACAGGCAATTTCCGAAAGGAGTGGTTCAGCGAAGTCCTCAAGCTCGCTTTCGTGTCCACGATTGTCGGGAACTACTCCGATTTCGGAGTCATCGGACACGCGGCTCTCGAAGTTCTTGAAAAGCGATATGGCAAACCGGGCACGGAACAGCAGCGCAAGAACATACTGTCGATCATGCGGGAGCTGCCGCCGCATCCTGACGTTCCACAAGGACTCGAAACGCTGAGAAAGAAAGGTTTCCCACTCGCGGCGCTGACCAATTCCACGGCATCTACCGCCGAAGCCCAGCTCAACCATGCAGGCATTCGAAATTACTTCCAGTTTGTGTTCTCCGCCGACACCGTCAAACGGCTGAAGCCAGCGCCGGAACCCTACCAGATGGTGGCCACCGGGCTCGGAGTGGCGCCTAATTCTCTTTTAATGGTGGCGGCCCACTCCTGGGACATCGCGGGAGCCATCCGCGCCGACTGGAGTGGCGCTTTTGTCGCACGCCCGGGGCAGATTCTCGATGCTCTCACTCCAAAGCCCGCGTTCGTCGCTCCAGACTTGGTGGATCTTGCGCGCCAAATCCTTTCTCGCCGCGCTGGCGAGCAGGAAAAGCGCGAAGCGAACGGTTGAGCAACATGGCGCCTTCGAGCGCAGACAACAACCCGATCCCGGATGGTCTCCGCTACGTGTTCAGCCCATTTGTGCTCAAGCGAAATTGTGTCCTCGCCGTGATCGTCGGCTGCTTGCTCACCATTGCGAATCAGCTGGACGTCCTGCTGGCACAACCGTTTTCCTTCCGTCTGGGAACCAAGATCTTCTTCAATTTCCTGGTTCCCTTCGTTGTCTCTTCGACGAGTGCACTGCTGAATCGCAAGTGAAGCCCGGCACAATCGAAGGGTATCCAGGGAGCAGGGGGCCGGCCGACTGACCGTATTTCAAGGCTCTCGGAATTCAACGAGAAGCGCTTCGCTGACGGACTGCGCAAGAAGCTGCAGAGCCGCCATGATGATTCGCCTCTGCATTGGGGCATTGTCCGGCTCTCCCAGGGGATACCCGAGCGGACGGTCGACACCCAGCGCACGCGGCGGCTGAACGCGTTCAGTAACCTCAGGCAGCAATGTTATCGAAACCGTGGGGATTCCTGATTTCTCGATCACGCTCTGTACCAGTCCCACGGACTGGTGGCACATCGGTCAAACCGGAGTCAGCAAAACCCCGTCCACCCTATCCTCGGCGAGCTTGCGCGCAATCTCGGGCGCGGTGATGTTCACCAGGCGCGCCGGAGCCGTGATGGAGCCCATCAAACTGAAATGGCGCTTCGCCACTTCGCCGATCACACCCTCCTGCTGCAATTCACGGAGCCGGTCGAGTGGAAGCGCGAGGTTCTTGTCTCGTTCGATTCCCGCGTGATCGAAGGCATCGCTCTTGTGGCCAATCTGCAGTGTTTCGAGTGTCACGTCTTCGGAGATTTCGCGATACGAATAGTCCCCACCTCGAACCGCGGGATCAAAGGGTTTTTGACCGGCGCCGTAGAACGCTGCGCTCGTCACCACCGCTATCCGCGACTCCGAAAGTGGCTTCCGCAGTAGCACGCCCGGCCGCCAATCAATCTGGCGGTAGAGGTACGCCTGCATGTACAGCCGATATTTCAGCTTGAGATCGGACAACCGCGCCATCGCTTCACTCCCTGAAAGCCACTGACCGCGCAAACGAAAGACATCCGGCGATATTCCTCATGCTCTCTCTTAGCATTTCTAATTTATGTACATACATATCCAGAAGCGGCGAAGTAGTGTGCGCATTCCGTTGCGGAGAGGGTGTTGAGCACTTGGCCGATTTGCTTCCAGAGCGCGTCGAGGGTGCGCGTGGCGGCTTTGCGCAGCAGCGCTTGGAGCTTGGCGAAGAACTTTTCGATGGGGTTCAGGTCGGGCGAATACGGCGGCAGGTAGAGCAGCGTTGTGCCTGCCGCGGTGATGGCTTCTTTCACCCCGGCCACCTTGTGACTGCTGAGATGGTCGAGGATCACGATGTCTCCCGTCCGGAACGTAGGGCCCAGGAATTGCCGCACCCAGACCAGGAACATCTCGCCATCCATCGGCCCGGCGGCGGCCGGAATTGCCGCGGAAACGAGCATTCGCCTCAAGAACGTGCCTGGCCAATAAGACGCTTTTGATAACGCTCTCCCTCACGTCCAGATTGAGGGTGCCCCTTCCGTTCAAGTTCTGAAGAACTGTAGCGCGATTGGTATCGGTGTCGATTTGTAAATTCCAACGGTTCTTGCCTAAGCGGGAGTGAGCGATGATCGCTGCAAGCCCCCCTGCTACATCCAAGAGTTCTCGCGATATTATTTTCTCTGCGGGTGTCGTTGAGCTAATTCCTCGCGAGGGCAGCCTCTTTGGCTTCTTTTGCCGATTTGGCTTCTTGGCTGCCGGTGGAAGTCATGTCCTGCATGCCGAAGCCGACGCCGATTTTTTTCAGGAAGGCGGTGGGGGGCTCACCGCCAGCAAAGATCCAGACAAAGTCGTTGGGCAGTTCCTGGGTTGTGCCGTTCACATCGAAGATCACAGATTGCTCTTTGAACTCCACGGGGGCCGAATTGAACACCACCTTAACCTTGCCTTTGCGCATGCACTCCTCAATGCGCTGCGCGTTGCGTTCTTTGATGCGGGTGAAGGCTTCTTTTCGATAGGAGAGCGTGACCTGGTTGCCGACCTGGTGGCCCAGACCCATGGCCGCCTCGATGGCGCTGTCGCCCCCGCCGACAACAAGAATTTTCTTATTGATGTAATGATCGGCTTCAATCAGGCGGTACATGACCTTGGGGAGTTCCTCGCCTTTAACTCCGAGTTTTCGCGGGCTGCCGCCCTTGCCGATCCCCAGGACTACGGTGTGCGAACGGTATTGGTTCTTGGCCGTCACTACCGTGAAAATGCCGTCCTCTCCCTTCTTGATGTCCTCGACTTTCTCACCCTGACGAAATTTGAAATCGGCTCGCTGCAGCACCTTGTTCCACAAGGCTAGGAGCTCTTCTTTGGAGAGTTCCGTCTTCTTGAACTTTCCGTAGGTGGGAAATTCCACGGGACTGGTCAGGACCAGTTTCTGGCGCGGATACTTGGCCACCGTGCCTCCCATTTCTCCCTCGTCCAGGGTAAGGTACGTGAGCTTTTTTTCGATGGCGCGGAGCGAAGCGCTGATTCCCGCGGGACCGGCTCCGACGATCAGCACATCCACGACGTCGGGGACCGATCGGTGGGCGCCCATGGCGCTCACTTGGTTTGCGATGTTATCGATACAATCGCGCCCCTGATTGATGGCGTTCTTGATCAGCGCCAGCCCGCCGAGCTCTCCGACAATAAACATGTTCTTTACACTGGTCTCAAACGCCGGCGTGAGTCTGGGCATGTCCGCGCCCATGCTGGGACTGGCCATCACCATAGTGATGGCACCAACAGGACAGACTTCCGCGCACAGGCTGTGGCCGATGCATTTATATCCGTTAACGATGACGGCCTTGCCGCCCAGCATGGCAAGAACGTCGCCCTCGGGGCAGACCATGGTGCAGGCGGCACAGCCGATGCAATACGTTGCATCGATGTGGGGATGCTGGGATTGCGGGCCATCCGAACGTAACTTGCCCTTTTCCTCAGCTTCGCGCGCCTTGGCCGCAATTTTTTCCTGCTTCCTGAGGTAGTTCAGCAGAAAAAAAAGAACCAGGGCCGCGGCAATGATGAAGGCAAAGGTGTTGTCCATAGTGTCAGCGCGGTTTACTGGTTGAAGTTTTATCCTGGACGCCAGGCTGCGAAGCAGCGGCCTGCGAATTGATGGGCGGATGGCCCGGGGGCAGCGCGCCTTGAGCAGACGCGCCGGCAGGATTCAAAACATCACTGAAATTCGGCAGGCTTCCAGAATGAACGTCTTGATTCTGGTGCGGATTCTCATTGGGATCGGGGTGCTGGATCATCCCGCCGGTCGGCTGTGTTTTCAAAACCACCCAATTGCCGTCGTGCTTCTCCAGATTATAGGCAACCTGCATGCTTGCGCCCTGGGGCGCGCCGGTTTTGGGACGGAATTCGACCTCGGCGCGCGCTTGATTACCGTTGATGGAAACACTGCGAATATCCATTTCCATGGCGCTCATATTGAGCGTGCCCACAGCCGTAAGGTGCTGCATGATGCCGGCACGAATGGCATTGTGGTCGCTTTGTTGATGCTTGCAGCCGCCCGCGGCGACGAGCGCGGCGAAGAGCCCCAGGGCCAGGGTGATGCGTTTCATGCGAAAGTCCTTTCCAACTCCATCGAAATTGTTTTTTATCGCGGCGTCTTACAGTCTATACCCCATGAAAAGAGCGAGGCCAATATGAATGACCGCGAGGATGGCGAAGGTATAGCTAAAAGGCCGGTGGATGACGTGCCAGAGCTGAAAGACCTGCTGGGCGCGTGACAGGTACAAGATGCGCTTGGAGAGTGCCGATTGGGTCCTGGCCACGCGAATGGCGCGTTCGAGTTTCTGATCGTTGGTGGGGCGCAAGCCGCAGAACGAGAACAGCCAGGGACCAAAACCAGCGGTTTGCAGGCGCACCATGGAAGCTTGAAAGGGGCGTTTGAAGTCGATCATAAACATGGAAAGGAGCGCCTCGACCATGGAGGAGCTGGCCACGTGCTGCGGAGTAGGCAGGCGGTAGAGCGCGTCCACGCAGAAGCCGAAGGTCTTCTCTTGGTCCTCGAGCTCTTTCCGCATGGCCTCTTCCCTCTCTTCCATCTCTTTCTTGGAGAGTTCCGCGGCGCTGAGGCCGCGAGGGATCTGCGAATAGAGATAACGGCCGACAAAACCGCTGAGTGTAACCATCAGCATGCTCCAGAACGCCATTCCGGCGATGTTTCCAAACTTGAACGAAGAATGGAACGCGACAATGAACGGAGCGGTGGTTCCGAGAACGACGTGAAAATCGAGCCAGTGGCGGGAATTTCCTTGTTTGCCGAGCCACCCCCATTTCTTTCGGAGCGGATAAAGATAGATAAGAAAAAACATGAACACACCAAGCATGCCCAGCTTGATTCCAATCGAGCCGCTTGGCCGCAAGAGTTCGTGTTTCGGCGAGAAGGGGCGCTGGGCGGCGCCGAGCGAGTAATAGTCAAAACCGTAGCCGGCGATGACCAAAACCACGGCGGCGGCCAGCAGCCAGGCCAGCAGCAAGCGCGTGCGGTGTCCGCGCTCGCTCTGTTCGCGCGCGAAGACGGCAGCTTTCGTCGCGGTTCCAATAGTGGATGGTGCGCTCATCGTTTGCTCTCGATTTCTATTTCCATGCTGGCACGAAATCTCTTGTAGCTGCTGAAGCGGTGGACATTTCGCCAATGCTGACGCGGCGTTTCCACGTCGATGGTGGCCGAAACGGGCATCCAGTAGGTTTCCTCCGGATCGTGGAACTGAATCATGGCGTAGTGAATCTCGCTGCGCATGCCTTGCAGGCCCAAATCGCTGAGGCTGGAATCGACCGAAGCGATGAGCTTGGTTACGGCGCCGCTTTTTGCGTCGATCCACAGTGTGCCGGAGAGAGGAATCGGGTAGTTCTGACCGCGCAACTGCAGGGCGGCCGGAGACGAACCGCCGGGAATGGGCTGGAAGCGGATTCTGGTCAGTGTCACCCCGTCGGTCGTCTCTTCGCCGTCGGGCTCAAAGTTGAAGCTGTTCTCGTAGTCGGGGTGCACAACCAGAAGCATGCTGGCAAAACCGTTGGTGATGAGCAGCGTGCGCGCGGCGTCCCGAAACGCAGCCTTGCGGGTATCACGGGATTCGATGAGCTTGAGCGAGCCGCCCTTCGTGCTGGCTTGCAGTTGATAGTCGAAGACGGATTCTTCGCGATACGCGGGTTTCCCGTTTTTCCCGATGACGGCCTGGGTCACCGCTTCCGTGCAGACGACATTCGTCGCTTGCGCGAAATACTGTTCTACCGAGCGGCGCGCCAGCAGCAGGGCGGGGGGAAGCGGCGCCGCGTTGCGTGCCGTATTTTCCTGCGCCGTTGGCGAGCTTGTTCGTGCTTCCGCAGCGGACTGCGCCGATGCGCGAACTGCCGCGAACATCGCGACAAAAATCGAGCCGATGGTCACGGCTGAAAACCAGGCAACACCGTGGTCTCGCTGCGCGAACGAGCGATGGCGTGGTCCGTTCATCGCCTCCGGTAACCTCCGAAACGATACCCGAGCACCGTGGACCACTGCCGGTAGTTGAGGGATGTGCCTTGGTACCACCCGAAGTTGCCCTCCAGGAAAAATCTCGCACCAAAGTTCCAATCGACGACGCTGTTGGCGAAATTCGAGTGCGTATTGTTCGTCAGACTGGAATTGAAAATCTGGTGGCCGCCGAGAACCTGTACCCGCAACGTGTCCGTGAGGCTGCGCGATAGCGAGAAGGATTCGTATTGGCCGCTCCCAAACGCGCTATTAAACTTCGAGTAATGCAAGTCCGCAAGCAACCCGGTCTTCCATAATCCGGAAAAAGTGATGCCGTACGCCTGATTCAAGGAATTCTTCGTATCGGTGCTGACCTTGCTGCGGCCCAGACTCGCGTACACCGCGATGTGCTTGGGCAGTTCCACGCGCACGTCGCCGCTAAAGCCCTGAAATAGATATTGGTCCAATAAACCAGTGCCCACCAGCCGCGGATCAAACGTCGGCAGATTGCGGAAATAATTGTGGTTCACGCCAAACGTCAGCCAGTGGATGGGTTGCACGTGAACCGACGAATAGCTTTGCGTAAAGCCAGTCGGATTGCTTCCGCCGTTGGTCAATGGCGATTTTCGGGCGGCATCCACCTGCATCGAGTTGTAAAAAGTGACATAGCGCTTCCACGAAAAATTATTCTCGAAAAAAGCGAATTGCCGCGCCACCCTCCACTTGATACTGGTGACTGCGATGCCCGCCGTGCTGTAGATGCGGGTGCGATCGAAATCACCGCTCTCGAAGTTTACGAAGCTCCCGGCAATGTGCTGGTTGGGGGCGTAAGTCCAGGAAGTTGGGTCGGGCGTGGACCCCGCAAAAACGCCCGCGGTCACCAGCCGCGATATTCTTCTGCCGAAGTAGCCGCCGTCGATGGTGCTCAAGCTCGGCGCCCAGGGAAGATACATGCGCCCGACACCGATGATGTTGCGCGAATTCGAGCTTTGGTAGGTGAACCCGAGGTGGTACGTACGATTGATCAGGTCCGTCAGCGTCGCGGTATTCACGCCCGCCGAACTCGAACTGCTCGTTGTGTAGTTGCCCCGCCAATAGCCGGAAAAACTCCAGTACGTTCCGCCAATATTCGTCATGTCCGCGTCGATGACCGTCCCGATCTGTTTGCTCCGGAATCCACCGGCTTCCGTCGTGCCGCCATAGTCCAGGCCGAAACGTCCGCGAATCCGGCTCAACGGTGATTCCTGCACCGCCTTCTTCTCTTCCACTTCGCGGATTTCTTCGTCGAGCGGATCGCCGTACGTGAAGGTCAGAACAATCGGATATTTTTCCGCTTCCGCCGCCGATTCCTCCTGATGCCGCTCTTGCACACTATCGGGAGCAAGAAAGGCCAATTGTCCCGGACTGATTTCCCCCTTGGCCTCCAGCACCTCGCAAACCGCGGAGGAATCCGCGACGGAGGTGACGCGCAGTTCGGCAACGTGCGCATCGCCGCGGAAGCGTACGCCCTCGGAAGCAGCCCCATCCGCAGGCGCCGCGATGACGGAAAGTTTCATCCCTTCCTGAAGGTCGGCGTTGCGCCCGGCATCAATATAGATAGCGCCTTCCGAAACGTACTTTACTTTAAAAACGGATTGCTTTTGGCCCGGCTGGCCGCCCTGAGACCGTACACTTCCTGCGGCCAAGCCAAGTTGCAGGCAGCCGAAAAGGGCCACTGCCTGGACGTACACCGCGGCGGAATTCATGCTAACCCCCGCCGCCCTTGTGGCAGCTATAACAGGTGGTCGGGCCGTAGACGTATCCCCCTACACCCTGATGTTGCGGGTCCGTCTGCGCTTTGCTGTGGAACGGGCTCGTGTGGCAGTTAATGCAGGAAAAAGTCGCATAGTTTGTGGGCACGAGATGGCAATCGTTGCAAACCGAGCCATGGTGCGGAATCGGGAAGAAAGTGTGGTTAAACGTCGCGCCCAACCACGAAGTCGTGTTGTGGCACGCGGCACAAGTGGTCGGGTAGCCTGTGGCGATGTGGTTCGGTACCGTCCCGCCAAGCGTCGCCGTGCTTTGCCAGGCAGCCGCGTGGCAGCCATAACAGTCGGTGTTCGCCGCGGTCAGCGTGTAGTTGTTGTTGATGTGGCAAGCCGAGCACGGCGCCTTCGCGGGATTTGCGTGCGCGCCGGTCAGCGGCCACCCCGTGGTGCTGTGATCAAATTTTCCATCCGCCCACCTGGTGATGGGATGGCAGGAAGCGCACGCTGACGCCGTCGAAGGGAAACCGGACTTGATGTGATCCGGTACGTTGCCGCCAAAGGTCGGCGTGCTGTTCCAAGCCGCCAAATGGCATCCCAGACAGTCGCTCGTGTTCAACGAATAGTTGTTGTTGACATGGCATGCGGCACAGGGCGTCGGCGTCGGCGAAGAATGCGTGCCCATCAAGGCAAATCCGGTGACGCTATGGTTGAACGAAGCCGCGTCCCATCCAGCAGTGGTGTGGCAGTTCGCGCAATTCGCGGCCGCAAACGCAGGTCCCGCCGTCGAATGCACGGGATTATTCGTCTGCTGCCAGGTGCTGAGGTGGCAGCCGGAATTGCCGCAGTCCCTCGGCCCGATTTGTAGATTGTAGTTGTTGTTGATGTGGCAGGCAGCACAGGCAACCGTGGTGTGCTTGTTGGTCAGGGGAAAGCCCGTGGAAGCATGATTGAACGTTGAATTGGTCCACGTCACCGTGTCATGGCACGTCGAGCACAGCGACGTCGGAAAGCCCGCCTTGAGGTGATCGGGAACATTGCCGCCAAAGCTGGGCGTGCTGTTCCACGCAGCCTGATGGCAGCCGTAGCAATCCGTCGAAGTCAGATTGTAATTGTTGCTGATGTGGCACGCACTGCAAGGTGCTTTTACCGGATCACTGTGCGTACCGGTCAGCGCCCATCCCGTCACGCTGTGATCGAATGTCGTCGTGTTCCACGAAATGGTGTTATGGCACGTGGCGCAATTGGACGACGCAAACGCCGCTCCGGCAGCCGCGTGCGTCGGGTTATTGGTCTTTTGCCAGTCGCTCAAGTGGCAGCCGGAATTGCCGCAATCCGTTGGCGCAATGTTCAAACTGTAGTTGTTGCTGATGTGGCACGAAGTGCAGCCGGGCACCTTGCCGCCGCTGCTCACCAGCGCATGCGCATTGGTCAGCGGAAAGCCGAACGCGCTGTGGTCGAATTTTCCATCCGCCCACTTCGTGATGGAATGGCATGTCGCGCAAGCCGAAGCAGTCGTCGGGAAGCCCGACTTTATGTGGTCGGGAACGCTGCCCCCGAAGGCCGGCGTGCTGCTCCAGGCGGTGAGGTGGCAGCCGATGCAATCCGCCGAATTCAGCGAGTAGTTGTTGCTGACGTGGCAGGCCAAGCATGGCGTAGGCGTCGGCGAAGCGTGCGTTCCGGTTAGCGCCAAGCCCGTGACGCTGTGGTCAAACGAAGCGGCGTCCCATCCTTTGGTCGTGTGGCAATGCGCGCAATTGGCCGCCGCAAACGCTGGTCCTGCGGTTGGGTGCGTGGGATTGTTCGTTTGCTGCCACTTCGTCAAATGACAGCCAGAGTTGCCGCAATCCGTCGGCGCCATTTGCAGCGCGTAATTGTTGTTGACGTGGCAGGACGCGCACGGCACGTTGGCGTGTCCATTCGTCAGCAGGAAACCGGTGACACTGTGGTCGAACGAAGCGGCGTCCCATCCTTTGGGCGTGTGACAATGCGCACAGTTGGCCGCACCAAAAGCCGGGCCGGATGTCGGGTGCGGCGGACTATTCGTCTGCTGCCATTTGGTCAAGTGGCAGCCGGAATTGCCGCAGTCTGTCGGCGCGATCTGGAGACCGTAATTGTTGTTGATGTGGCAGGTTGTGCAGGGCACATTCGCGTGCCCGTCAACGAGCAAGAATCCCGTGGAACTGTGATCAAAATTTGCTGCGTCCCAACCTTTCGTCGTATGACAATTGGCGCAATTGGCCAGCGCAAAGACTGGTCCGGCGGCCGAGTGCACCGGATTGTTGGTTTGCTGCCAGGTCGTCAGGTGGCAACCGGAGTGTCCGCAATCGCTGGGCGCAATCTGCAAATTGTAGTTGTTGTTGATGTGGCAGGAAGCGCAGGGCACGTTGGCGTGTCCATTGGTGAGCGGGAAATTTGCGGGAGCACCCGCATGGTCAAATTTGGCGCCCAGCCAACTGTCCGCGGAGTGGCAGGTCTCGCACTTGGTGCTGAAGTTCGCGCTCGGATGATTCGGATTCGCCGTATTTTGAAAATCCCGCAAATGGCAGGAAGCGCAGTCCGTGGAAAGCCCTTGAAATTGCCCAACGGCGGCGTTCTTGTGACACTCCTCGCAGGGCACCGCGGCATGCGCGCCGAGCAGTGGAAAACGGTTTTGATGGTCCTTGATCTGCTGCGTAGCGATCTGCCAGCCCAGCACCGTGTGGCAACTCGCGCAGTCCGTCCCCATTTTTCTCTGGTGAATATCGGCGTGGCAATCCTGGCAGTTCTTGCCAACTTCTGCAAACTCGGGCTTGCTGTGGCACTGCGTGCATTGCACCTTTTCATGCATCCCGCGCAGCGGATACTTCGTCTTGTTGTGGTCAAACTCCAGGACCCGCCGGATCGGCCGCCATCCAGCCGCGGTGTGGCAGTTCTCGCATGGAACGTTCAGGGCCCCGTGCGGACTTCGGGTAGTCTCTCGCTGCGGGCCTCCAGACGGAGCGGCAACCGTGTGAGCAAGAGCAAGGGCCAGCCAAAAAAAGACCTGGACGAGCATGGAGTAAACCACCACTCTATTCCCTCGACGTCTTCCTGGGAGGGTGGGACTCCTGGGATATTGCTGCTAGTTTGGAACTCTGCCTGACTTAAAACAACTGTACAAAGGTCCAGTGCGCGTTCAGCCCAGAATCCTGTACCGAATCGCCTTGCCGGCCGAGCCTGAAGCCCAGGCCCTGGCATATGAGTCTATTGTTGCGCGGCGGAGGCGCGGGGTTGGCTGAAACCATGGAATTTCCCGGTTTTGTGACCGCCGTCACAAATTCGGCTTCACCAATGGGCCTGGATCGCTTCCGTGACAGGCCGCGCATTGCACCGGGGTCGGCTTGTAGAAAAGAACTTTCTTCCCTCCGATCACCCGCACAACGTTGTGACAAAGGTCACATTTCACGCTGACATGCCCGCCTTGCAAAGGAAATGGCGTTCGCCGGTCATGATCGAACAGCGAAGGCGCCCATCGCTGCTCGTGGTGGCAATCTGCACAGGTGTTTCCTCCCCGCTTGGAAGCGAATTGCCCGCCGTGCACGTCGGCGTGGCACTCCTCGCATTTTCGCGCCGTGCCGGCAAATTGGATTTCCTTCGTGCCCGGAAGCGGCTTGTGACACGCGCCACACGCCACCGCGCGGTGCGCCCCCAGCAGAGGAAACTTCGTCTTGCTGTGATCGAACCCGCTCACTTGCACCCACGACTTCGTGTTGTGGCAAGCCTCGCAGCCCCATAGCGTGCCGTCCGCCCGGCGCCGCTCCATACGATCGCGAAATTCGCCATGGTGCGGATCCGTATGGCAGGCAATGCAAGTCCGGTCTTCAAATTGAAACGGCAAAATGTTGTCGGCGCGATGGGTCATTCCCGCCTTGTGGCAATCATTGCAAGCGACCGCCGTGTGTGCGCCCGTCAGCGGGAACTTCGTCTTCTGATGCTGCGCGATGGTAAACAGCGAGCGGTGAAAATCGCGCACCGTGTGGCAGCTCTCGCAGCGGTTGTTGTACGGCGCGCCGGCAAACTGCCCGTCATGCGCGTCTTTGTGGCAATCCGCGCAGTTCGCGAATTTCACTTTATAAAGCGTCTCCTTACCAGCCGGAATGTGACATTTGGCGCATTCCACCTTGGCGTGTTTCCCTTCCAGCGCATAGCGTGACGTGGCGTGTTCCTTCACGCCAAAAAGCGACGGCTTCCAACCGTCCACGGTGTGGCATTCCGCGCATTCCCCCTTTTGCGCGCGGCCAGTGAACTGGCCGTTGTGAATGTCCTTATGGCAGTCCATGCAATTGCCGAACGCCAGCCGCTTCTTGAATTCGCCGTTGATGTGGCAAGCCGCGCAGTTGACCTTGGCGTGCTGGCCGAGGAGTGGAAACTTGGTCTTCGAGTGATCGAACGAAAAGCCCGGGAGCAGCTTCTTCCATCCCGCGGTTGTATGACAGCTCTCGCAGCGTTGCGGGAAGGAACCCTTGTGCGGATCCATGTGGCAATCCGTGCAAGCGCCAAACTTCATGTCCTTGAATCGCGCCGCACCGCCGGGCGTCTCCGGCTTGTGGCACTTTTCGCAGGCCACCTGGATGTGCAGTCCCGTCAGCGGATACCTGGTTTTCGAATGATCGAATTGCTTCGCTGCTTTCCAGTCGTTTACGTTGTGGCATCGCTGGCAATCGTTTCCGAGTTGGCCTTTGTGCGGGTCCGCGTGGCACGAAAGGCAATCTTGAGACAAACCGAAGAACGTCTTCGTCAGATCCTGGTATTTAATCAGCGGGCGTTCCGCGCTCACGATGTTTTTCGGAGTGTGACACTGTGCGCAGGCGAGCCCCGCGTGTTTGCCTTCGAGAGGATATCCCGTCTGCTTGTGATCAAACTGCTTTTGCGACGGCTCCCAATGAATGACCTGGAAATCCAGCCCGTTGTGCTCCAGATGGCACCGCACGCAGTCTTCGCCGTTCGGGATTCGCATTCCCAACCGCGCGTGGTATCCGTGATTGGCAGCAAGGTGTTGCGCTACCTCTTTGTGACAATTGAGGCACTTGAATGTCGGTGCGCTGGCGCCGAATTGGTGGCAGCTCGCGCACTGCGTTGTGCCCGTTAACGATTGATGTGCTTTGGAAAGCGGCCCTGGTGAAATCTGCCCATAAGCTGGGCCCCCAAGGAACGCCAGGACGATAGTCGCGAAAGGAAGTGCGCGCAGCAAAGCGCAAGATCGTCTACGACTCGAAACACGCTGCACAGCAGGCTCGAAGGGCGCCACCGGATTCTCCGTCAATGCTTCTACGCGAAAGATGCGGGCTAGGTGTTCGAACCTAGCATAAGACCGCGAGTCTGTGTACTTCCGGCGCCAGGCTGTGTCTATTGTTAAAAGAGAACGCTCTTGACCTTTCGTACTGGATGCAAGTACCGGAGAACAATTCGAAATACGGGAACAGGAAGAACGTGGTTGTTTGAGACGCAACGTGGCCGCCTCAGCGCAAC
>JAYVMO010000153.1:0-8861 GCA_043758915.1 Acidobacteriota bacterium
GCGCTGGCGAACGGCGCGGTGCGCGGAGCCGTCAACGTGGTGGTGCCGCAGCCGGTGCGTAACGCGGAGTTTACCAGGGCGCTAGCCGGAGCAATGCACCGTCCGGCGCTCTTCCCTGCCCCTGCATTTGCGCTGCGCCTCGCGTTAGGAGAACTGGCCGACGTGCTGCTTGGCAGCCAGCGCGTCATGCCGAAACGATTGGAGCATCTTGGCTATCGCTTCCTGGACACGGCTTTGCCGGACGCACTCCACACCGTGCTCACGAAAGTTTGAACGGAATGATGAAGACGGCGGACTGCTCGGGGCGCTCCCAAATTGGGAAATGGACCTCGGACGCGGATTCCAAATCGGTACTTTGCGTGGAATACGCTCGGACCGAGGTGCCGTCCTTCACGAGATGCAAGCGAGAGATCAACGAACCTCTGTCCCTGTAACTTACTGATAATAAAACACTAATAGATATTCACTTGCTGAACCCTGGGCCTGTAGCCTGAGGAACGGCACCACCTATTTTCGCTGGCCCTTCGCCTGCAATTTGCCGGGGCATGCGGCCCCTCTCCCGACAAACAAATTGGAAATTCCCGAAGACCCGAATCGCCATGTTCGGGCTCCTCGCATCGGGAGCTTGGACATTGGGCTGTGGCGGAGGCGCGGGATTCGTTCAACCGCCGCCGCCCCCTCCAGCCATCACTGTTTCGATTGCGCCGCCGAGCGGGTCGGTGGTGCTGGGGAACACGGTGACGTTCACCGCGACCGTGAAAAACACAACGGACACGAGCGTGAGTTGGAGCGTGAACGGGGTCGCGGACGGGAACGCGACCGTCGGAATGGTCAGCGCGACCGGCGTGTACACCGCGCCGGCGGACTTGCCATCTCCGACAGCGGTGCAAGTCACCGCGACGAGCCACGCGGATGCCACGAAGTCGGCGACGGTCAGTGTGACGATTGAAAGCGACATCACGCTGTCCATCGCGCCGGGGAGCGCAGGCGTCGAGCTGGGCGCGATGCAACCATTCCGCGCGCCGGTTACCAGCAGCGGGCATCCGGACACGGCGGTTCGCTGGAGCGTGTCGGGCGCGGCGTGTGCGCTGAACTGCGGAACTGTGGATGGCAGCGGCAACTACACGGCGCCGCCGATCCTGCCTTCCAACGCGAATGTGACACTGGCGGCGCAGAGCGTAGCCGATTCCTCGAAGCAGGGATCGGCGGCGATCACCATCACCAGCAATTTCACGTTGCAAATTTCGGCTCCTGCGAGCGTGCCAACCGGAGGAACAGCGACGCTGGTGGCGACGCTGACGCCGGTAGCCGGCTCCAATCCCAGCACGGTCCTGACCTGGTCGCTGTCCGGGCCGGGTTGCAGCGCATCGGCATGCGGAACACTCACGGTGGTGACGACGCAAGCTACCGGCGGAAACGTCACGGTGAGCTCGGCAACCTACACCGCTCCGGCAACGGCGCCAAGCCCGAACACCGTGACGGTTACGGTAACGCCGCAGGCCGATCCATCGAAGAAAGCGCAAGCCACGCTGGCCATCCAGCCCGGCGTGAACGTCAGTATTTCTCCGGGCACGGCAACGCGCGCGGCGAATCACCGCGTCACGCTGACGGCACAGGTGAATGGCACGTCGAACACCGGAGTGAGCTGGAGTGTGAATGGAGCGGCCGGGGGCAACACAACGGTCGGGCAAATCTGCGCGGTGGGCGCGAACCCGTGTCAGACGGTGACCAGTGGGAACGTGCTGCAGGTGGATTACCTCGCGCCGGGAGCAATTCCCTCCCCCAATCCGGTGAGCGTGCGAGCAACGAGCACGGCTGATGTCACGAAGAGCGCGACGGCGCAAATCACGGTAATCAATCACATTTTGGTGAGCGTGCAGCCGGGCAGCGTGACGCTGGCCCCGCTGGCGGTGCAAGGGTTTGTGGCCACGGTGCTCGGCACGGATAACCAAAGCGTGGTGTGGCAAGTTCAAGGCTCGGCATGCACGGGCGGGGGCGTATGCGGTTTGGTCGACGCGCACGGAACGTACACCGCGCCAAGCGCGGCGCCGTCGCCGGATGCGCTGCAGGTCGTGGCGCTGAGTTCGGACGATACGGCGCAATCCGGCGCGGCTAACGTAACGATTTCCACGGGCGCAAACATTCTGACGCTGCTTCCCGCGAGCGTGTATGCGGGAGCGGCGAACGGCTTCACGCTGCTGGCCAGCGGCAGCGGTTTCGTGGCTACCACTGGCGGGAAGGGGTCTTCGCTGCTGATCGGCGGGACAGCGCGGACAACGACCTGCGTCTCGGCGACGGAATGCACGGCGACGGTCACGGCAGCGGACGTCGCCACGGCGGGCAGCGTGACGGTGCAAATCCAAAATCCCACTGGAACAAAATCCAATGCCATCTCGCTGGTGGTGGCCGCGCCGAACGCGTCCGACGATTCGATTGTGCTGAGCAGCACGGCACCCTCGGCAACCGGCAAGGACATCGTGGTGGTGGAGCCGACGACCGCGGGAGTGTCCGCCAGCGGAAATAATGTGGACCTAAACGTCGCGGCGCTGGGCGGTTTTTCGACGGCCAACAATTCGTGCACGCTGGCGGGCAATCCCGTGGTGCTGCAACGGCCCGCGAGCGGAATGGCTACGGCGGACATTTGCCTTTTTTCGCAGAGCGGGCTGGACGTCAGCATGGCCTACGCGGTGTCTGGAACGGGCGACGTAGCGGTGATCGCCAAGCAGCCCGCGGGGCTCGGCATCATTCACCTGACATTGCAAATTACCGCGACCGCGCAAACCGGCGCGCGAACGCTTTTCATTCAAAACACGAATCTGGACAAAACAGCCGCGACGGGCGCGCTGGAGATCGACTAACGACTTCGAGGTGAAGGGGACATGAGCTATATCCAACGACGCAGATTTCTCTGGATCTTGTTTCTCGCAGGACTGGTGCTGACGGCCATCGTAGCAAATGCCACCACACTCGCGCGTATCGGTTTCGACCAGTTGGCGCAGCAAGCGACGGCGGTGGCGCGGATGCGCTGCCTGGGCGCGGAGAGCCGCTGGGAAAATGGCGAAATCTGGACGGAAACACGATTCGAAGTTCTGGAGCGTAGCAAAGGTTTGCTGCCGGGGATCGTGACCGTGCGGATGCTGGGCGGGAGCGCGGGGCACTTCCACTCGCGGGTTGATGGTGTGCCGGCGTTTCGCGCGGGCGAAGAAGTGTATTTGTTTTTGTGGGGGCATGAGGGAGAGCCGTACCGCGTGCTGGGCTGGTCGCAGGGAACGTTTCGTATTTCGCGCGATGAACAGAGCGGGATTGAAAAGGTCACGCAGGATTCCGCGGCAGCGCCGATCTTTGATCCGCGGACGCGGGAATTCCGGCGGGGTGGCATCCGGAACCTGCCGGTGGCGATTTTTCAGTTGAAGCTGCGGAGGGCACTGGAGCGGGGAGCGCAATAAGAGCGCGCGTCGCGTCAGCAATGGCGACCGTGGAAAAGAAAAACATTAACACCGAGGACACAGAGAACACAGAGAAGAGAAGGACTGATTTCGACGAGGGTTTCATGGAATCGCGTCAGGGAATGCGGAGAAGAACGATGAGGAAAGTAAGAGCAGAGCAGAAGAAAAGTTTCCTTGCGGGAGCCTTCGCGGCGTTTTACGGGATTTGGGGCGTTCCGGCTGCGCAAGGGTATGCGTTCAATGAAATTGTTCCCGACGTGCGGCAGCCGGCGGCGGTTTCCGGCGGTTCGGCGTGTCCGGTGCGGTCGCACCAATTGACGGCGGCGGCGAATATCGATTTGCGCTGGAGCACGGCGCTCAACACCAACCCAGTGACCATCATCACGAAAGACCAGACCGCGAATGGGCGGCTGAACGAAATCGAACAAGTCATCATGCAGTCTGTGGCGGCGTGGACGGGTGTGAACGGAACGAAGCTGGCGCCGGCGTCTTTCGCGCCGCTGACGCGCACGCCAACGGCCAACGCCTGCGGATCGGACGGTGTGAACTCGATCTGCTTCGACCAGGCGGACGGCGCGTTCACCCCCGGCGTGCTGGCCTTCACCCGGGTGATCACCGCGGATCGCACGGGCATACAAATCGGCAGCAGCGCGGTGGCCTCCGAGGTCGGACAGATTTTGGATGCGGACATCTACTTCAATCCCAGCGATTCGCAGGTGACGTATGCAACTCCCGCAGCCCTCGCGTCGGCAACTCCGGCGGCCTACGATCTGGAATCGCTGCTGACCCACGAACTTGGCCACACCCTGGGCTTCAGCCACTCCGCGATTTGGAGAGCGATAATGTTTCCCTTCGCGCCGGCGCCCGGTACGATTACGGGAACTCGCCCCACGGCGCAGCAGCCGGATGCGGCGCTGAGCGAAGACGACCGCACCGGGCTGCGCATCCTGTACCCCGATGCGGCGGACGCGGTCCACACGGGATCGATCAGCGGACGAATTCTGGCCGCCAATCCTCTCTCGCTGCCGGCATCGCCTCCCGGTGTAACGGGGCTGTTTGGCGCGCACGTCGTGGCCGTCGATGCGAATAGCGGCGCGGTGATTGCGGGAACCATCGGCGGGTGGAGCTGCACGGTGCCCGGCCCCGTGCAATTTGACGGGACTTATGAGATCGACCGGCTGGCGGTGGGCCGCAGTTACAAGGTCTACGCGGAGCCGCTGAATGGCGCCGTGAACCCGGCGCAGGTGAGCAACGCGATTGTGCCATTGTGCCGCAACCCGGTGACGGACCCGGGCTGGCCTCCTCTGCAAGGCTGCGTGGTGCCTGGAGTGGACACGAGCTTCACGACGCGAACGCGCCCCGGCCCGTAATCGCTCGCTTTTGGCTATCGCATAGACCTCACAAGCAGCACCGCAGCATCCGTCAGCGCCCAGCAAAAACTCACGAGAATTTACATGGTGTGCCAAGCAAGGGCGCAGCGCCCTACAGCACTCGAGCTGAACGACTCTCGGACGCAAGAGAGAGAGGCACGTTCACAGCCCGCCGGGCCAATGACATAAACACATGAAAATAAATTAAGATACTGTTCCAGTGCGGATGCAGACGAAGAGTCTAAGCGGAGCAATGTAACAAAAAGTTATAATTCAGAACCTGGCTTCCGGAGAGCGGCCTGAGTCTGTTTCGAGCCAACCTCCCCCGAATAGCAGACCTGGGCCGAGCGAAGCCAGGAACAAAGGCTTGCGCTCCGGCAGTGGAATAGCCCCCGCCGCGCGTAAAGCGGCGTGCAGAGCAGCCCCACAAGTCGAGGAGCCCAGGTTTCCCGAGGTTCGCGCGATGGCCGGGAAAGCAGAGGGGGAGACGCCTAGCTGTTTGGCAAGCAGATTCACCAAGCGAGGATTGGGCTGGTGAGTGGCGAAACCTCCCACCGAGGCGCGCGGAATGCCGCTGCGAAGCTCGACGGCGGCGAGGACTTTTTCCATGCGCGTGATGGCCGCGCGGGAGAGCGCTTCGCCGTCGAACTGCACCTCGAGACCGCCATTCTTGTCACCACTCACGCGGATGGCTGTGGCGTATTGGCCAGCGCAGCCGAAGAGAAATTCTCCCAGGCGATAGCCGGGTGAGGAGTCGCCGAGGACACCGCACAAGAGGAAGGCGCTCGCGCCGTCGCCGAACAAGCCGCCGAATTCGCCCGCTACGCGTCCGGGGGTGAGAGTGCAGCTGTGCACATCGGCGGTAACGACAATAACGGTGGAGGCTTGCCCGGAGATAAGGAACGATTGCGCGACAGCGAGAGCGTTGAGCAGGCCAAGACACGCCCCGCCGACATCCAGCGCGCCGCACGTCTCTCGCACCAGCAATTGCGCATGAAGTTGTGATGCGAGCGAAGGATAGTCGTGGTGCGTCTCACTGGTGGCGACAATCCAGTCGAGTTCGTGCGCGCCGCAACCGGCGGAGCGCAGGGCCTCCCGCGCGGCAGCGGCCCCGAGTGTCAATTCGCTCTCACCGTCCGCTGCATAGGCCAGCGATTCGATTCCAGCGCGATTGCGGAGGTTGCCGATGGGCATGCCGAAGGCGCGATCCACCTCTTCCGAAGGCAGGATGCGCGAGCCGAGGACCGAGGAAGATCCCGTGAGGAAAGCTTGCGCGGAAGAACCGCTAAGCGTTCGAAAGGACGGCGAATCTCGCGGCCCCGCGTCTTCCGGGCGCGCATTTGCAAGAGCCTCAAATACGCTGGCGAAACTTGCTGAGCATTGCGTGAGGCGCGCCCCGAGGTCGGCCGCGTTGCAGGCAGACTCAAGGGCCCGCAGAAAACTGACCCACGCCATGGAATCGAGTACGCCGGTTTCGAGAAGATCGACGGCATCCTCCGGAAGCGGCGCGGATGGACCCGCCTCGCGCCGGAAGCACTCTTCGACAATACGGCGCCAGCGAGCCTGGTCAGAAGACGGCGGAACGGGAGACGGGGCCATCAAAACTCCTCGAGCCATTCGAGTTTGGGAAGCGGAAACAGGGTGTCCAGCATCAACCAGCAAACATCACGGTATGGCCGGGTGAGGCCGAGACGAATGTAATGGTGCGGGCAGGACATGATCTTGTAGTGAAAGTGAGAATTCAAGAAGCGTTCCAAGCGCACGGAAACATTGGCCCCGCGCTGCGGGGCGAGCGCGGCATCGACAAAGTCGCGCCAGTCGCGATCGACCACCGGCAGATCGCGCAGCACTTCGCCGGAGGTGAGCGCAAGAGTGGCGCGCAGTTCGTTGCCGCACATTTCCAGGCGCAGATTCTGCGTCCCACAGCCGCAGATGGAGCGCGCCGCTTCGTGGGGAAGCGCGTACAGGCCGCTGCCGCTTTTGTTTTCATGGACGGCGCAGCCAAAAAGTTCGCTCAGGGATTGCGCGGATTCCGCTTTGCGCAGGTACACAACAATTTCGGCTTCGGAGACCGCGGAAGATTTCTTGAACCCCTTGGTAGAGACACGGTCTTCGATGTGCGGTTTGGACCCGGGAAAGGGCGCCAGCGCGCACTCGAGAATATCCCCGCGCAAATGCGGAAAGTGCGGCCAGCCGTTGGCGGTGGCAGACACCGGACGAATCGACTGAATCTTGGCGTTCTCCTGCTGGAGGCCGATTACGCAAAAAGCCGGCCCCATGCGGGTAATTTCGGTGATGAGCAGCTTGGTCATGGAGTCGTGGCGGCGTTTTTGCGCTTTTTTCTAACTGGCTTGGCACGCTGGGAGACGAGATGGCGGACTTCGACTTCCTGCCCTTTGTCGCGCCAGTGCTGCGCCAGCAGATCGGCAACCAAGCGGCGATGGCATTTCTCCGGCCCCGGCTCGGAACAAAGGAGCGCAAAATGCGGAGACCAGGCTTCGGCGCCGATTTTTTCCGGAACGCCGCGCTCCTTCATCAAGGAAAGAAAACTTTCTTCATAAGCGAACCAGTCTTTCGTGGTGCGATACGTCTTAAGCAGCTCCGGAGTGGGAGCGAGGAGCGGTTCGTGCGTGTAAGCGATGCCCGCGAGTTTTTCGAGGAAGTAGGCGAGGTCGGGATGCTTGGCAAAGCCCGAAAGCTGGCCGCCACGATGCTGGCGGATATCGATGAGCTGCTGGACGCCGGCGTCTTGCAGCAAGGCAAAGAATTCCTGAGCCGTTTTTCCCGCGAAGCCGATGGTGCAGAGGAGTACAGGCATGATGTTCAGAAATACTCGATGGCCTCGGGCGAAGTGCGAAAGGCGTACTCCTCGGATTGCTTGCGTAGCGCATCCTCGATGGCCGAATCCCGTTCGGATACGAACAGCGAATCGCTGGTGAAAGCGGCAAGGTCGTGAAGTTTCAGTAAGCGATCTTCGGCCGCGGGCTGGGATTCGAGCACACCACCTCGGCGGATATGCACGGGCCCGGCGCCGCGTTTGACGAGCTCGGGGCAAATCATGAGAAAGCGGTGACACTGTAAAGGATCTTCTTCGGCGCACAGGATGGCGATGTTCTGCGAGCGCGCCAGTTCGATGGCGTGATCCACGCCAGCACAAAAATCAGGCGACTTGCGGCGGGACACGTAGTCCACGAGGCCGTTCTCGCGATACACCCGAGGATCGCCAGGTCTGCCGCCGAGTGCTTCCCCAAAAAATTGATACTGGATTTTCGCCGACGAGAGACCCGCTTCCAGTGGTTCCCGATTGAACTGCGGAAAGCGAAGACTTCCGGGGCGGCTGCGCACGTCGCAGATCATCTGTATCTTGCGCAGCACAAGGACACTGAGGAACTCGGCAAGTTCGAGGTTCGAATGGCCGATGGTGAAGAGTGTTCCGGAGGTGGCAGGCGGTGGCGTCATGGAGGGGGCTCGCGGAGGCCAGATGGTATTCTGCCGAAAGGCGGGAGAAGCAGCAAGCTCCCGTATCGCGAAGCTTTATCACAAGGAGCAGCGCGGCGATTCAGCTTCAAGTCGCAAACCAGACGGATCGCCTGAATGTGATCAATGTTGCGAGCTTGTTTTCAGGGACAGCGGTGGCCCTGCCCCGCGATGTTACGGCTCGATTGAAGCTCACGTTGCAGTCAAGTTGCGCACTAGGTGCCGCGCCCGGCGTACTGCGTCTCTACAACGCCAGCGATTCCAGTTCGGTGACCACGCGGTCGAGTTCGTCGATCAGCGGTGTTGCACCTGCCTTGCGGAATACATCCACGAGCGTGCGGTAGTACCACAGCGTTCCCTCTTTCCGCCCTTGAAAACGCTGAAAGACGGCGTCGCCTTCGACGCGATAGTCGGAGAGTATTTCGCGCGCGTTGGCAAGTTTGTCGGCGGCGGAAACCAGGCGCACATCCTCGGACTCCTGCGCGACCTTTGCAATGTACGCGCGCTTGCGTTCGCCCCATTCGTGTTTTTGCCCGGCGGCTTCGTAGGAGTCCGTGCAACCATCGAC
>JAYVMO010000154.1:0-5441 GCA_043758915.1 Acidobacteriota bacterium
AATAAAAACGCCATCAAAAATCCTATCGGGAAATGCATCATCGCCGTGATGAATCCTAGCACCATCGTCAAAACCCAGAACCCCACCCAAACGACGAAAAAGCTGAGAGTCAATGCGATGGACTGCGCCCCGTGAAACTTTACGAACGGCCGCTTATCAATCAAAAGGAAAATTAGGCCGGAAACCCACCCGAACAGATAGCAGAGGAGTCCGGCTACATTTTCTTCCATTCCAGACGTCGGCGAATCCGCCGAGGCCACCACTGGAGCTGACGTTGCGCTTTGGTTCGCACCACATTTTGGACAGAATGCGGCGCCCCCAAGCTCCCCACCACACGCTTTGCAAAAGGCCATGGCTATCCCTCCTCGGGAATTGAATTGCGCGGAGCGTATCAAAAGCGGTCCGGCGGTGCAATGCCTAATCTTGGTGAAGTTGATCCCCCTGGAGGCGGAATACCCAACCCTCAATCCAGCTACTTCGGTAGAATCGCGCGTACATGCCTGACTCGCTTCCGAGCACAGTACCGCCTGCCGCCGCCGCGTCCACCACGAATTCGGCGATATTCGGCTGGCCGCGCGAGGTGACCAGCGCGGAAAGAAAATCGCTCATCGCCGGCGGCCTTGGCTGGATGCTCGACGCCATGGACGTGATGCTGTATTCGCTGGTGCTCGCGGTGCTCATCCGCGAATTCAGCATGGACACGCGCACGGCGGGCTTCCTGAATTCCTTGACGCTCGTGGCCTCCGCCATCGGCGGATTGCTGTTTGGAATATTGGCGGACCGCATCGGGCGCACTCGGTCGCTCATGCTCTCGATCCTGGTTTATTCGGTGGCCAGCGCGGCTTGCGGCTTCTCGCATTCAATCCCCCAGTTGGCGGTCTTTCGTTTCGTGCTGGGCCTCGGAATGGGCGGCGAGTGGACGACCGGCGCGGCGCTCATCGCGGAAACGTGGCGCGCGGAGCACCGCGGGAAGGCCCTGGGCCTGATGCAGTCGGCATACGCCATCGGCGAAGCGATTGCCGCACTGGTCGTCGCCATCGTGCTCCCACATTTCGGCTGGCGCGCGGTGTTTTTTGTGGGCGTGCTTCCCGGGCTGCTGGTTCTGTGGATACGGCGAACGGTTCCCGAGCCTGCGCTATGGATGGAGCGTGCCTCCCGCAAAGAACGCGGCTCACTACGGCGCTTGCTGGACAAAGACGTTTTCCGCAACGGCCTGCTGGCCACCACCATGAACGCCTGCGCAATGTTCGGCTACTGGGGACTGTTCACTTGGATCCCCGCGTACCTGTCGCTCCCTCCCTCGCAGGGAGGAAGAGGCCTCAGCCTGGTAAAGACCACGACGTTTTTCCTGGTCCTGTGCTTCGGAAAGTGGCTGGGCTACGCGCTTTTCGGATTTTTTGCGGATGCCTTCGGCCGCCGCAAGCCGTACTTCGTGTATCTCCTGATGGCGGCCGCGCTGGTGCCCCTCTACGGAACGGCCCGCAGCGCCTTCTGGCTCCTTGTTTTGGGGCCCTTCGTGGCGTTTTTCGGAACGGGTTTTTTCTCGGGATATGCCGCCATCGCCAGCGAGATTTTCCCCGGCGAGATTCGCGCTGCCGCCATGGGACTCAGCTACAACATTGGGCGCGGCCTGTCCGCCGCCGCGCCGTTTGCCGTTGGCGCTTTGGCGCTGAAATTTGGAATCGGTCCGGCGTTCTTTCTGCAAGCAGGGGCGTTTTTCGTGGCAGCGATACTGGCGCTGGCCTTGCCGGAAACGAAGGGAAAGCAACTGGCGTGATTAAGCGCCGGCAGCACTAGTGTGTGTGTGCGCGCCTCCGGCCCGCAACGTGAAATTCATCGCGAAGTACGGCGCCTGCGCCAGGGTCTTCTGCAGATCAAGGTCGTCGGCATAATGATGCATGGGGATTGTCCGGGCCAGGATGCTGAACTCCAACGGATCCCTCCGAAACGGATAAGGAGAAAGCGTGACGCTGTTGCCGCTTTCCGGCCGAAGATCCCAGTCCGCTTCGCTGCCGTGATCATCCACCGAAACGCAATCGATGGTCGCATCTCCCAGCGGCGCAAGGCAAAAATAAAGCGAGAGACGATCCAATGCCTCGAAGCGCTGAGAGTTCGCTTGCAGCAGTTTGTCCTCGACAAAGCCGTTCGTCGCCGGATCGGCGCGAAGACCGACTTTCAGACGCAATTGCTGAAGCCGGAGGCGGTGGACAAACTCGTTTACTATCTGGGTTTCGCTGGACTTCACATACTTGGCCGAAAAACCCGGCATGGTGGCGCGCGTACGATCGTAGAGACTGGCAGCGTGCAGACTGACAAGCAGTGCCGCGTAGTGGTCGGCCTTCACGAGGCGGTCTAGCCCGCGCTGATAGAGCGCGATGTGCTCGTGTGTGGGAATGGACATGAAGCTGAATGGCAAGAACGTGGTGAGATCGATCCGCGGCTGAAGCTCCCACTCGCTCCATCCATTGTCGTGCTCGGCTGCTGCGAGGCAGAATGAGCCAAACGGCTCCGGCTTCGTAAAGAGATCATTGCCCCATTCGCGCGCGAAAAAGCCCGCCAGAATGGCATGGTCGGTCTGCCGAATGATCACGAGTTGGTCGCCTTGCTCCTGAAGAATCATCGCAATGTCCCCAATTACAGCAGTAGTGCGCGGGCGCCCGCTGGGGAGGCGTTAGCGTTCGGCGGCGGAGTGGCCGAAGAGGTTCCGTTAGACGCTGGTATTATGCTCTTCTGGGGCGCTGCAATCCAGCGCGACTACCCGTAGACTCCGAAGCAAAACCGAGTGAATTGAGACCGGGACCGAAGTATAATGGAGTAACCATTGCGGGCGTGGCGGAACTGGCAGACGCGCAAGACTTAGGATCTTGTGGCCTTAAAACCATGGGGGTTCGAATCCCTCCGCCCGCACCAAGAATTCGCAATTCTCTCCGTCCTCTTTCCTCTTTTTTCCTTTTCTCGACGCCTGTTTCGAGATAGGAATTCTTCTGCACGGCCTCTCAGACTTTCAGCCCGCGAGGACTATCATTCCAGGGAGCACTTCATGGAGCGCAATCTCAGGGACCTCATCAATCTTTATAACCCCAACGACCCGTTGGATCACGCCTGGACGATTCCCTCTCCGTGGTACTGCGATCTGCGTGTCGCAAAGCTCGAACAGCAAAGTGTCTTCGCCAAAACGTGGCAGGTGGCCGGGCGTATGGATCAGGTGCGGGAGAACGGGCAATTCTTTACGGCCGATCTGGGCGGCGAACCGATCATTGTGGCCCGCGGGGACGATGGGCAGCTTCGCGCCTTCTACAATGTATGCAGGCATCACGCTGCCGCGGTGGTCACCGAAGCGCAAGGCTGTGCGAAACAGTTCCGCTGTCCATACCACGGCTGGACCTACGGCACCGACGGCACACTCAAGGGCATGGTCGAATTTGACGGCGTATGCAATTTCGACCGCGCGAAGAATGGCCTGGCCCCCGTGCGCGTTGCCACCTGGGAAAATTTCGTCTTCATCAATCTGGACGAACACGCCGCTCCATTGCTGGATTTTCTCGGCGCGGTGCCGGAGCTGGTCGCGCCGCTCCAGTTGGCAAAAAAACTCAACTATTTCGACCGCCGCATCTACACCCTGCAATGCAACTGGAAAGTTTACGTCGACAATTATCTCGATGGCGGCTACCACGTGCCGCACGCCCACAAGGGACTGAGCAGCGTGATCGAGTACACCAAATACACGATCGAGAATTTCGAGCGCGCTTGCCTGCAGTCCAGCCCGCTCTCCTCCGGCGGCGATTCGGAACCGGGAGTGGCCGCCACCCGCCAGGGCCGCGCCTTTTATATGTGGATTTATCCCAACTTCATGATCAACGCCTACGAAGGCGTCATGGACACCAATCTCGTCTTGCCTCTGGGCGTCGACCAGTGCGCCGTCGTCTTCGACTACTACTTCGCGGACACCAGCCCCGCCGCGGAGGCCCGCAACAGACAAAGCATTGTGGTCAGCGAAAAAGTGCAGGACGAAGACGAAGCCATTTGCGACTCCGTGCAGCACGGCTTGGGCTCCCGCGCTTATCTCGCCGGCCGCTTGTCCGTGCGCCGCGAAGCCGGCGAGCATCTGTTCCATCGCCTGCTCCACGCCCATCTCTCCGATGCGTTAAGTCACACGGCCGCAGCGGACTAACACGAGAATCCCCAACAAAACGGAACACCCACAATCTACGCCTGAACAACGCAGTTATGCCCGTGATAGCAGCCTTTTTCCACTTCTATTCAACGCAAATTTCGCGCTCTTCGTGAGATTTCCGGGTTACCGTTATAACTTAATTCGGGTTCCCTCAGGACATCACGCTCCAGTAAGATTAGAGACGAATCGGCTGGAGAAACCAGCCGCTCCTTGGCAATAGCAACGGGCTCCGTTTTGAAAGGAATTGCTGGTGATGGGTAAGAGCATGTCACGACGGGAGTGGCTTCAGCAGTGTTCTCGTGCCGCCGCTAGCTATTCGCTGAACCTCTCCTTCTTCCATGAAAACTGGACCACACGGATGGGCCAGCACCCATCACAGCCCCCCCCGAAGATGTATCCGTCCGCAGAGCCGGCGATGTCGAATCTTTTCACAAGCGATCCCACGAAATACAAGTTCAGCTCGGAAGAAGATGCGTTCCTGGAGGAGGTGGAACGTACCAGCTTCCAGTATTTCTGGGAGGCGGCGAACCCAACTACCGGGCTTGTCAAGGACCGCAGCCAAGCGGTCGGGCCGGATGCTCGCACGGCGGCGAGTATTGCTGCTACGGGATTTGGGCTTACGGCTCTCTGCATCGCGGACCACCGGGGTTGGAAAGATGGCAAGAAAATCCGCGAGCGGGTGCGCAACACATTGCGTTTTGCGGCGACGCATATGCCGCGCGAGCACGGCTTTTTCTACCACTTTCTGAATATGAACACGGGCGAACGAGCCTTCCGATCGGAAGTGTCCTCGATCGATACGACGATTTTTCTTTGCGGGGCGCTGACTTGCGGGGCGTATTTCGACGATGCGGAAATACGCGAGCTGGCGACGTCGATCTACGAAGCGGTTGATTGGACATGGCTATTGCAAGGAAGCAAGACGCTTTCGATGGGATGGAAGCCAGAGCGCGGATTCCTGAAGGCGCACTGGAACAGCTACAGCGAACTGATGATGATCTACTTGCTGGGACTGGGGTCGCCCACGCACGCCCTGCCGGCGGAAACCTGGGATGCGTGGGAGCGGCCAACGTTCGAGTATAAAGGGATTCGATTCATCGGGGCGCACGCGCCGCTCTTTGTCCACCAGTATTCGCAGGCGTGGTTTGATTTTCGCGGACAACGGGATAAATACGCGGATTATTTCACGAACTCCGTGATGGCCACGAAAGCGCACAAGCTATGGTGCCTGGAACTTGCGAAGCAGTTCCCGGACTACAGCGAAAAT
>JAYVMO010000155.1:0-3834 GCA_043758915.1 Acidobacteriota bacterium
ACGCGATGCTCGGTTGCGGCGCGGTGCCCGGGACGGAAGTCCAACGTGTCGTCGGCGTTGACGCCATAGGCGACGGCGGAAAATCCGCGATTCTGCGCCATGGCGTCGAGAGCGGAGAAGAGTTCGTCTTTGCAGAAATAGCAGCGGTCGGCAGCGTTCGCACGGTAGGCCGGATTTTCCATTTCGTGCGTGTCGATGAATTCGTGCGGCAATCCAAGCGACAGGACAAAACCGACCACCTGCTCGCGATCGTACGCGGAAAAGCTGGGCGATTGCGCGGTCACCGACAAGACCCGTTTGCCAAGCACTTGATGCGCGGCCCAGGCGAGATACGCGGAGTCCGCGCCGCCGGAGAGGGCCACGATCAGCGAGGAGGTTTCCGCCAGATTCGCCAGCAAGCAGCGCTCTTTTTCATCCGGAGTGAGCGGCGAATGTTCGGTGGGGCGAATGCGAACGAGCGTATTCATTCCGAGCGAAAGTATATCCTACATTGATTGATGTTCAGTGCGAGCACAGCCGAAGAGCGCAGGATTACTTAAAATCCAGCAACACGTCCACGGTGCCCTTGGCCGTATCGGTGCGCAGCCAGTGCCCCACGGAGTCGTAGTGAATGGGCAGATCCCCGAAGATGAGGCTTGGATGCGATTGCAACGCGGTGAGATACTCTTCGAATTTTGTTTTGTCGAAAATCTCGCCAGGCGGGATGGGCCACGTTTCGCGGAGGCGGCGTTCGCCGTTGAGAGAGATTCCCGTCAGGACCATTTCGCCGAAACGGTACTGCGCGCCTTCTTGTATTTTCACGGTGTAGGAAACGGTGTGCGCCTGATCGTCATAGGAGGGCTGGGGGTCGGCCTGGGCTTCCAGATAACCGCGATGGCCGTATTCTTCACGCACGCGATCCCAGCCAGCTTCGATGGCCATGCCGTCCGCAACGTCTCCGGCCTGGAGCCCGAGCGCGCCCGAGAGCGTAAAGATTGACAGCGCGCTGTTGCCGCTCCACTGCGCGCCTTTCCAATGGTAGAGCGGGCCGGGGACGACCGGCACATAAACGGGAATCTGCTCCGGCAATTTCCGATTGGGATTTCCCGTGAGGCGGACTTCCGGCGGGCCGAGCTTCGCGCGCAGGAAGCCTTGCCGGAGGTACACCGGGCGAACTGCCTCCGCGAGGAATAGTTCGATGGCCAGCCTCGAATAAGGCTTGCCGAGAATCTCGGAAAGGTGTTGCTGAATTACCCGCGAAGAAGCCAGCGCGGGGTCGCTGAATTCCAGCTTGGCGATGTGCAGCGCGGCGCCTGCAATCTGGAAGGCTTGCACGGAGCCATCGCCGAGTGGATTCGGCTGGGTTTGATGCTCGATGGCGACGCTCAAACCGTGGGCAGTGAGAAATTCGTTCACAGCACTGGCGGTTTGATCGACGACGCTCCCGCCTGCCGGCAGTGTACCGTCAAAGAAGGGAAGAGTTTTGCGGATGGCATCGCCCAATTCGGCATCCGAAAACCACGGAATATTGTCGAAATAGACGGGAACGCGCGGCGACTCCTCGACGTGAAAAGTCACCACGACGCCATCGGTGCGCGTCTGGAAATTGTAGTTTACTTTGGCGAAGAGGCCGGTGTGGATGAGCTGATCGGCCGCGGCTTGCAAATCAGCGCGTGCGACCTGCGTGCCGGGCGCCAGTTTGCAGAGGGCCACGACTTGAGCCTCAGAGAGGGTTTTCATGCCATCGGCGCGGACCTCGCGGAGATTTGCGGTTGCCTCCGCGGGTGCTTGCGCGAGGCAGTGGAGTTGTATGCAGGGAAACAGCGTGAGGAACGCGAAGAGGCCGCGGCGGAAGACGCGTTGCATGGTTTTATTTTAGCGGAAAAGCAGGCGGAGTGCGCCCGGGAATGCGTGTGGACTCCTGCCGCGGTGTTGGCGCGGACTCGGGAATGGCTGCCGCGGCTATTCGACGGTCACGGATTTTGCCAGGTTGCGCGGCTGGTCGACGTCGCAGCCGCGGCGCACCGCGATGTGGTAAGCGAGCAACTGCAAAGGAATAATCTCCAGGAGCGGCGAAAGAAGTTCCGGCGCAGGCGGCAGCTCGATGATGTGGTCCGAGGCTTCGCGCGCGAGGCGATCCTTGGCGGTGACGACGGCGATAACGATGCCGTCGCGGGCTTTCACTTCCTTGATGTTCGAAACGCTTTTTTCGTAGCGCGTGACGGAATCGGGATCGTTTTCGTCGTGCGTGGCCAGGACGACGACCGGCAGGTTTTCATCGATCAGCGCATTGGGGCCGTGCTTCATTTCGCCGGCGGGATATCCTTCGGCGTGAATGTAGGAAATTTCCTTCAGTTTGAGGGCGCCTTCGAGAGCGATGGGATAGTGAATTCCGCGGCCGAGGTAGAGAAAATCGGTGTGACGAAAGAATAGCCGGCCGAGATTTTCATAGAAGCCGGTCGCTTCGGCTTGCAAGATGTTCTCGATCTTATGCGGGATGCGGGTGAATTCCTGGAGCAGGTTTTTGGCTGCTTCGCTGGAGAGCGTGCCACGAATTTGCCCGAGATGCGCGGCGAGGAGCAGCAGTGCCGTGAGTTGCGCCGTGAACGCTTTTGTGGAGGCCACGCCAATCTCCGGTCCCGCGTGCGTGAGGATGGTGCCCGCTGCTTCGCGCGTGATCATCGAGCCCATCACGTTGCAGATGGAAAGCGTTGGTGAGCCCTTGGATTTGGCTTCGCGCTGGGCCGCCAGGGTGTCCGCGGTCTCTCCGGACTGGCTGATGCACACGGTCAGGGTTTTGGCATCGAGAATCGGATCGCGGTAGCGGAATTCGCTGCCGTAGTCGACCTCGACCTGCATGCGCGCCAGACGCTCGATCATGAACTTTCCGGCGAGACCGGCGTGCCAACTGGTTCCACAGGCTACGATGCGGACTTGCTGAAATTCACGGAACTGCCGCTCCGTGATCTGCATCTCGTCGAGGAAAATCTTTCCGGTGTCCTGCGAGATTCTTCCGAGGAGCGTGTCGCGCACGGCGCGGGGCTGTTCGAAAATTTCCTTCTGCATGAAATGTTTGTAGCCGCCTTTTTCGGCCATGATGGGGTCCCAGGCCACGTGCTGAGGAGGGCGCTCGACGGGGCGGCCATCGTGGTCGGTGACGTACACGCCCTGAGCCGTGAGGACCGCGATGTCTCCGTCGGCGAGGAAGAAAATCTTGCGGGTATGCTCGAGGAGGGCGGGAATGTCGCTGGCAACAAAGTATTCACCGTCGCCGAGACCGATGACGGAAGGCGGGCCCATGCGCGCGGCGATCAGCTTCCGCGGGTCCTTGGCCGACAAAAATACCAACGCGTAGATGCCGCGCAACTCTTTGAGGGATTTCCGGACGGCTTCTTCGAAGGAAAGGTTTTTGATGTTTTTCTCGACGAGATGGGCCACGACTTCGGTGTCCGTCTCGGTCACGAATTTGTGGCCTTCGCGCTGGAGTTGCTCCTTCAGTTGCAAATAATTTTCGATGATGCCGTTGTGAACGACGACGATTTGTCCGGAGCAATCGCGGTGCGGATGGGCGTTTTCCTCGGTGGGGCGGCCGTGCGTGGCCCAGCGGGTGTGTCCGATGCCGTAGGTACCATCAATCGGGGACTTGGCGATGACCTCTTCGAGATTGCGGAGTTTGCCGGGCGCGCGGCGGATTTCGAGTTTGCCGTCTTGCGTAACGACGGCGATACCTGCGGAGTCGTAGCCGCGGTACTCCAGCTTGCGCAAGCCCTCAAGGATGACGGGCACAACCTTTTTCGGTCCGATGTAACCGACAATTCCGCACATGCGGCGGTTCTCCTGAAAAGACTATTTTAT
>JAYVMO010000156.1:0-7494 GCA_043758915.1 Acidobacteriota bacterium
CTTGTTGTCCTTCGCGGAAACCTTCGCCCAAGTCGCAAGGCAGCCGGAGACGCCGCTGGGTCTCCTGGTGAGCAGGGACGTCCCGGCAGAACTCTACATATTCACAATGGGCAGAAGGGTTGCGCGTATAATCTGACTTCTCACAGCAGGGAAGGAGAGGGACGCTGGCCATGGCCATTGAACTAGCACCTTCGATACTCGCTTCGAACTTCGCGCAGCTGGGCGCCGACGCAAAAGCCGCGCTGGAAGGCGGAGCCACGCTGTTACACGTCGACGTCATGGACGGCCACTTCGTGTCCAACATCACCATCGGACCGTGTGTCGTTGCCAGTTTGCGGAAAGCACTGCCGGACGCCATTCTCGATTGCCACTTGATGATCGAAAACCCAGATGAGTACGTTCCAGCCTTTGCCGAAGCTGGGGCTACATGGATCTCTGTCCATCAGGAAGCTTGCATTCATCTTGACCGTACTTTGCATCACATTGTTGCGCACGGTTGCAAACCCGGCGTGGTCCTCAATCCCGCCACTCCCGTTCACACGCTCGAGGAAGTGCTGGACATCGTGCATCACGTTCTGGTGATGTCCGTGAACCCGGGATTTGGCGGGCAGAAATTTATCCGCGGCAGCCTGAAAAAAATGGAAGCGCTCGCGCAGATTCGCAAGTCGCGCGGCCTGTCGTTTCGGATTGAGGTGGACGGTGGAGTCGGCCTGGATACCGTCGCGGACATCGTTCGCGCGGGGGCAGAGTTGCTCGTCGCGGGGAGCGCGGTGTTCGGCCACGGCGATATTCGCGAGAACGCCAGAAAACTTCTACAAACCGCACGCGCCGCGGCCATGACGCGAGTCTGACTTCATCAGGCGCTGGTCGCCGGCGTTTTCAGGATGAACTGCTCCATGGCGTTGGCGAAGCCTTCATTCTCGCAGGAAGTTGTCACATAAGTGGCCGACTTCTGCACTTCCGCGCTGGCATTCCCCATGGCGATGCTCACGCCGCTTTTGAGGAACATCAGCACGTCGTTGGGCATGTCGCCGATGGTGGCGATTTCTTCCGGGTGAACTTTCAGCAGTTCCGACATCACCAGCACGACATCGCCTTTGTTGGCTTTGGGATGGGTCACGTCCAGATAGTAGGGCTGCGAACGAGCCGCCGAAGCCGTGTCTCCGCAAGCCGCCTGCACGTCCTTTTCGCACTTGGCCACCAGTTCGAGATCGTCGCTTACGCCAACGACTTTCGCCACGCTGTCCAGCACGCCGTCAAAATCCGGTACCACGACCGGCTCGAACTTTACGGTCCACTGTTCGCGCGCGACGTGCGGGGCCTTAACGTCCCGGACATACCACGCCAGGTCGGTGTACACCCAAACGTCGAGCCCGTGGTCCAGGATGACGCGAATCACCTTTTCCACGGTGCTCTTGGGCAGGAGATTTTTGCGGAGGACGGTGGTCAGGTCCGGTTGGGTCACGACGCCGCCATTGAAGCCGGCAATGGGGCTGTCCAATTTTAACGGACCCACGAGCATGGCCATGCCGCGCGGCGGGCGTCCGCTGGTGACCGCGAATTGAATGCCGGCATCGCGCATGCGGAACACGGACTCCGCGGTGCGTTTCGTCAATACCTTATCGTGCGTGACGAGTGTCCCGTCGACGTCCGCGATCACCAGTTTGATTCCGCTTGCTCCCGTTTGTGCGGCCATGGATTCCCTCGATTCCATCAGGCTTGCGCCCGTCCTGCCTTATTGTTCCTGGTAATTCCAGGTCAGCCCGCCGTCCACGAAAAATGTCGTGCCGGTAACGTAGTCCGATTCCGCTGAGGCCAGAAACGCGGCGATAGACGCAACATCCGAAGGTTTTCCCAGGCGCCCCAGCGGAATGTTTCCCAGCAGGGACTTCAGCTTTACAGGATCGTTCAAGAGTTTCTTGTTGATGGGCGTTTCGATCGCGCCGGGAGCAATCGAATTGATGGTAATTCCCAGCGGCGCCAGCTCGATGGATAGATTGCGCGTCAGCATCTTCACGCCCCCCTTGCTGGCGCAATAGGAGGTGAAGTGGGGGAAGGGCAGCTCTTCATGCACGGAGCTTACGTTGATGACTTTTCCACCGGCCTTGGCCTGCATGCGGTGCTTCACGAATGCCTGGGTGATAAAAAACAGCCCCTTTAGATTGACGTTCAGTACGGCGTCGAAATCCTCCTCGGTGGCATCCCAAAAGTCGGCGTGGCGCTCGAGTCCCGCGTTATTCACGAGGATGTCGACTTTTCCGAATTTTGCGACCGAGTCCGCGATGAACTTCTGCCCGTCGGTGACCACGCCCACGTCGCACTGGATGGCCGCAGCTTTGCGCCCAACCGATTGGATTCCGGCGACAACCTCGTCCGCGCCGGCTTTATTCGCGCGATAGCAAATCGCAACGTCCGCGCCTTCCTGCGCGAGCCGCTCCGCGATGGCCCGCCCGATCCCTTGATCTCCACCCGTGATTACAGCGACTTTGCCGTCCAGCCGGTTTGCCACGACCTTCTCCTTATACTGCGTTCACGGATGAGATACAGCCGGCGCGATTGTGTAATCCAGATGAAATTTGTCAGCTCTACGCGACGGTGACTTCCGGGCTCAGGTATACGTCTTGAATGGCGTTCAGAAGCTGCACGCCTTCTGCCATGGGCCGCTGGAAGGCCTTGCGTCCGGAGATCAAGCCCATGCCGCCCGCGCGCTTGTTGATAACTGCTGTGGTCACTGCCTCTGCGAAGTCGTTCGCGCCGGAAGCTCCGCCGCTGTTGATCAGCCCGGCGCGGCCCATGTAGCAGTTCGCAAGCTGGTAGCGGCAAAGATCGATGGGATGGTCGCTGGCCAGGTCGGTGTAGATGCGTTTGTCGAATTTTCCGTAGCTCGAATCGCCCATATTCAGCGCCTCGTAGCCGCCGTTATTTTCCGGCAGCTTCTGCTTGATGATGTCCGCCTGAATGGTGACCCCAAGATGATTTGCCTGGCCGGTAAGGTCTGCCGAGAGGTGATAGTCCTTATCTTTTTTGAAGGCATTATTGCGCAGATAGCACCACAGCACGGTGGCCATACCCAGTTCGTGAGCGCGTGCAAAGGCCTGGCTGATCTCCACGATCTGCTTGCTGCTGCCATCGGAGCCAAAATAGATAGTCGCGCCGACCGCGGCCGCGCCCATGTTGTAGCACTCCTCCACGGTTCCGTAGAGAATCTCTTCCGCCTTGTTTGGAAACGTGAGCAGCTCATTGTGGTTGATCTTCACGATGAAGGGAATCTTGTGCGCGTATTTCCGGGCGCAGATGCCCAGAACGCCGAAAGTCGAGGCCACCGCGTTGCAGCCGCCTTCCACGGCCAGCTTCACGATATTTTCGCCGTCGAAATACTCGGGATTCTTGGCAAAACTCGCGCCCGCGGAATGCTCGATACCCTGGTCCACCGGCAGGATCGAGAGATAGCCGGTTCCCGCGAGGCGTCCTCGCGTGAACATGCGCTGCAAATTCGTCAGCACGCGGATGTTCCGGTCAGACGCCGCCCAGATGCGGTTGACGAAGTCCGGCCCCGGAAGGTGCAGCCGCTCCTTCGCAATTTTCGGCGATTTGAATCCCAGGAGGCTTTCCGCTTTTGCTCCCAGGTACGATTCGATCTTGCTGAAGCCTGCGCTTGTCGCCATTAGCGTCTCCTTACTTATTCTCGGATTCCTGCCGAAAGCATTCCGCCTGCAGCCGTGTCCACCAGCCACAGCAATTTCCCGTTGGCCGGCTGAATCAATTGCGCCGGCAATTGCTCCGGCTCATAGGGGCCTTCCAGAACGGCCTTCAGCGCCGGAGCTTTGTCCGCTCCCGTGACCATGAAGATCACCAGCTTGGCGTTGCTAGCCGCCGGGGCTGTCAGTGTGATCCGCTCGGTATATAGCTTGCCAACCCAGTTTCTCGCCGCAATTCGAGTGTTCGCGTGCAAGGCCTTGGTGCCGGGAAAGAGCGAGAGCGTATGCCCTTCGTTGCCCATACCCGCCAGGAGAAGATCAAAACGCGGATACTGTCCATCTGTCAGCTTGAAATACGCTCGGAGCGTCTGCTCGTATTCTTTTGCCGCCTGTTCCGTATCCGGGTTTTCGCCCTTGATGCGGGTGACCTGCTCCGGTTTCAGAGGCGCTTTGGAGATGATGGCTTCGGTGGCCATGCGAAAATTGCTGTCCGGATGCTCGGGTCCCACGTTTCGCTCATCGCCAAAAAAAAGATGCATCTTATCCCAGGGAACCTGCGCTCGGAGAGAGGCGTCGTTCACCAGCAGTCCATAAAGGGTTTTCGGTGTCGAGCCGCCGGCCAGTGCCACGGTGAAGGAACCTTTTTCCTTGACCGCCGCTGCCGCGGCTTCCACAAATAATCCGGCAACGCGTTTGGCGATCGCGGCTCCGTCCGCCAGAATTCGAATCTCGCGGTCCACTGCAGCTCCCCTCAGGCTGTCGCCGCCTTGTCGGTCCCGCCGTGGCGGTCAATCTCTTCTTCCCCGATCGGCCGCCAGGCGCGCCCATCGCGGGCCAGCAAGGCATCGGACTCCGCCGGCCCCCATGAGCCAGCGGGGTAGTTTGGAAAGTCGCGCGCCGGCAGAGCGTGCCACACATCGAGCAGAGGCTGAATCACGCTCCAGCCCGCTTCCACCATGTCCGCGCGCTGGAACAAAGTCGCATCGCCGGCCATGCAGTCGCGCATCAGGCGTTCGTATCCCGTGTTGTGTTCAACTCCAAAGTACGTGCTGTAATCGAAATCCATGTTGACCAGGCCGAGTTTCATGACGGAACCCGGTATCTTGGCGCCAAAGCTGAGGGAGATACCTTCTTCGGGTTGAATATGAATCACTAGGCGGTTGGTCTCGACGTTTTTGACGGTGGTATTGCGGAAGAGCACGAAAGGCGTGCGCCGGAACTGAATCACGACCTCGGTTGTTCTTCTGGCAAGACGTTTTCCGGTGCGCAGGTAGAAAGGCACACCCGCCCAGCGCCAATTATCGATGTACAGCTTCAGCGCGACGAAAGTCTCCGTGTTGGACTCCGGCGAGACGTCGGGTTCGCTGCGGTAGCCAGCCATGGGCTTTCCGTCGGCCATGCCCTCACCGTACTGGCCGCGCACCGCATGGGTCAGCACATCCTCGGGTCCCAGCGGCTGGATGGCGTGAAGGACCTCGGCTTGTTTGTTGCGAACTTCGTCGGCATCGAACGAGATGGGAGGCTCCATCGCCGTCAGCGTGAGCAATTGGAACAAATGATTCGGCACCATGTCGCGCAGCGCGCCGGCGGTTTCGTAAAATCCGCCGCGGTGCTCCACGCCGACGGTCTCACCCGCGGTAATCTGCACGTGGTCCACGTAGTTGCGGTTCCACAGCGGCTCGATAATGTTGTTCGAAAAACGGAAGACCATTACGTTTTGCACGGTCTCCTTGCCCAGGTAATGGTCGATGCGGTAGATCTGGTCTTCCTTCAGGACCTTCTTTAAGTCCCGATTCAGCTGCTTGGCTGACGCCAAATCGTGGCCGAAGGGTTTCTCCACGATTACGCGCGCCCATTGCCCGTTTTCTTCTTTCGCCAGCCCGGTGTCGCCCAGGATCTTGGCAATCGGCGCAAAAAATCGCGGCGCGACTGCAAGATAGAAAAACCGGTTGCCTTGCGTGTTGTGCTCTTTGTCGGCAACAGCGACCTGCTCTTGGAGTTTTTTGTAACCCTCAGCATCCTGAAAATCCCCTTTGACGTAGTAGATGCGCTCGGCGAACCAGTTCCACAGATTCTGGTCCACCGGGACGGTTGCATACTTGGGAACCTCTTCGCCCAGCATTTTGCGGAAGCTCTCGGTGGTGTAGTCGTTGCCCGCAAAGCCCACGATCGCGAACTGCTTCGAGAGGAGATTGTCTCCCGCGAGATTGCACAGCGCGGGGATCAGTTTGCGCTTGGTGAGATCGCCGCTGGCCCCGAAAATGACCATCACGCACGGTGCGGCAAGCGGATTCGTCGAAGCCGAGTGGTTCAAGCTCATGAAAAAGCTCCCCTGTCTGCGGCCGGGCCAGTGCCGGCTAAAATTGTTTGTTAGTGTCCGGCTTTCTTTTCAATGTGCCCGCCGAACTGGAAGCGCATGGCGGACAAAACTTTCCCCGCGAAGTCATCTTCTCCGCGCGACGTGAATCGCTGGTAGAGCGAAGCCGTCAGCACCGGCGCCGGCGCGCTGGAATCGATCGCGGCAAGAATGGTCCAGCGGCCTTCGCCGGAATCCGACACGCGGCCGGAGAAGCGCTCCAGCGTGGGCTGTTCGAGCAGGGAAATGGCCGTCAAGTCCAGCAGCCAGGACGCCACCACACTGCCGCGGCGCCAAACTTCCGTGATGTCCGCCAGGTTGAAGTCATATTGATAGTGCTCGGGATTCCGTAGTGGCGTGGTCTCCGCATCCACTTCGCGGTTCGACTTGCCCGCGTCCGCGTGCTTCAGAATGTTCAAGCCCTCGGCATAAGCCGCCATCAGGCCGTATTCGATTCCGTTGTGCACCATTTTCACGAAATGTCCTGCGCCCGAAGGTCCGCAGTGCAAGTAGCCTTCTTCCGCGGTGCCGCCAGTTTTTTCACGTCCCGGCGTGCGGTCGACGTTGCCGCGCCCCGGCGCCAAAGTCTTGAAGATCGGATCGAGATGCTTCACGATCGCCGTTTCGCCGCCGATCATCTGGCAATAACCGCGCTCTAGCCCCCAAACGCCGCCGCTCGTGCCCACGTCCGCATAGTGCATGCCTTTCGCGGACAGTTCCTTGGCGCGGCGAATATCGTCGATGTAGTAGGAGTTGCCGCCGTCGATAACGATGTCGCCGGCTTCCAGCTTTCCCGCCAGTTCGTGCAGCGTGGCATCCACCACCGCCGCTGGAACCATCAGCCAGATGGCGCGAGGCTTCTGCAGTTTCTTCACGAACTCATCCATCGACGTGGTTCCGGTCGCGCCTTCGCCGCCGAGCTGCTTCACCGTCTCCGCGCTGCGGTCATACACGACACACTGGTGACCGTTCTTCATCAAGCGCCGAACCATGTTGGCGCCCATCCTGCCGAGTCCAATCATGCCAAGTTGCATCGTGTCCGCTCCTCTAAGTTCAATTTACGAGTTCCGTTGCCGCGTAATTCCTAGGCGATCGCTTGCTGCACCGCTGCCGCGAGCTTGGCGAGGTCCGCCTTCACGTCTTTGCCGAGGTGTACGCGCAGCGCACGCCGTCCGCGCTCCGCCAGCACCGCGAAGTCGCCTCGTGCCTGTGCGGCCTTGACGACGCCGAAGGTGTATTTTTGATCCGGCACCGGCAGATCCACGGCATCGTCGCAGGTAATTTGCAGGAAGACGCCGCTGTTCGGTCCGCCCTTATAGGCTTGCCCCGTCGAATGCAGGAAGCGCGGCCCGAATCCCAGACATGTGGCGACTTTTTTCTTGTCGCGGACGGCATGCCGGATCCCTTGCAGCGTTTCTTCGTTGGCATCATTCATGGTGA
>JAYVMO010000157.1:0-10721 GCA_043758915.1 Acidobacteriota bacterium
ATGCCCACGATGCGCTTGAGGCGCTCCACCTCGACAATGCGGTCCACCATCAGGAAGGGATAACGGTGCGGCAGTATTTTTTGGATTTCATTGATGTCGTAGACCATTCGCGCTCCCGTCTCGCCGCACACCCGCCCTGCGGCACTTCGTTCTATCCCGGCAAACCTCTAATTATATGCGAACCCCCGCCCTCCGCGATATGCGCTCTTACCGGTAGCCACCGTCACTAAAGGGCGGTCCTGTTCGCTTCACCAATTATTCCGCCTTCTTGCCTTCTCCGCACCGTTGCTCCCGCCGCCCCGCGTTGTTAGCATGTCACGGCCATGCCACAACCGAATCTCCCAAAATCTTTCCTAGCGCACCTGAAGCCCCGCCTTCCGGAGATGCTCCAAACACTCCGCCAATTCGTCCAAACCGAATCTCCCAGCCTCGAAAAAAACGCCGCCGATCGCTGCTGCGAAGTCGTTGCCGCTGCCTGGCGCAAACGAGGCGCCCGCGTCGAACGCATCGCTCAAGAGCATCGCGGCGATCATCTGCGCATCACCTGGTGGCCGCACAAATCCCGCCCCGCCGGGCAACTCCTCGTCCTCGGCCATTACGACACCGTCTACGCCACCGGCACGCTTGCTAAAATGCCATTCCGCATTTCCGCCGGCAAGGCCTGCGGCCCCGGTGTTTTCGATATGAAGGCCGGCATCGTCCAGGCACTCTTCGCCCTCGAAACCCTGCAGCAAACGAATACGCCGGTTCACAAGCGGCTCGTCTTTCTTTGGACCTCCGACGAAGAGATCGGCAGCGAGTCCTCGCGCAAACTCCTGGAAGCCGAAGCCCGCCGCAGCGACGCCGTATTTGTTCTCGAACCATCGTTCGGCCCGCGCGGCTTGATCAAAACGGAGCGCAAAGGTGTCGGCGAAGCGGAACTCATTGTTCAGGGCCGCGCCTCGCACGCCGGGCTGGCTCCCCAGGAAGGCGTAAACGCCATTCACGAGCTGGCCCTGCAGATCGCGCGCATCCAGCAATGGAACGATCTGCGCCGCGGCACGACCATCAATGTCTGCCTGCTCGAAGGCGGCACGCGCACCAACGTCATCCCGGAGCGTGCCCGCGCCGTGTTCGATCTCCGCGCGCTGCGCATCTCCGACATGCGCCGCCTCGAACGCCGCTTGCATGCCTTGCGCCCCATTCTCCCCGGCGCACGCCTGGAAATTCGCGGCGGCTTCAACCGCCCGCCACTCGAACACAAAATGAGCGCGGCCCTTTTCGCCCGTGCAAAATCACTCGCTTCTCGGATGGGTCTCTCGCTCGGTGAATGCACCGTTGGCGGCGGCTCCGACGGCAATTTCACCGCCGCGCTCGGCATCCCCACGCTGGACGGCCTCGGCGCCGTCGGCGATGGCGCCCACTCCAAGCACGAGCACATCCTCACAAACACCATGCCCGCGCGCGCCGCGCTGCTCGCCGCTTTGCTGGCAGCCTCGTAACACCTGCGAAAATCAATTCACTCCCGCGCCGATTGCGAGCGCATCTTTCGTATTTGTATTGGAGAGCGTGCCAGCGAGAGGCCGCCAGCCGGAAACCTACCGCACGTAGGTTTTGCGAAGATACTCCGCTGTGGCCTTCATCACTTCGGCGTAATCGCTGTGCAGCACATCGCGCAGCGCTTCTTCGGTGGAACTTCCCGAGGCAATGCGGTCCAGTATGCGCTCGACGTCGCTCATGCCGTTCGCCTGGCCGTTCGCCTGGATGATGGCCTCGATATTGGCCAGCGCCCAAGCGTAAGCATAACTCGCGGCGTCGCTCGAAAAGCGCATCCACGAACCTTCCAGCCCGCCCAGCGGCGTGGCATGCCCGTCCTGGTAGGTCTGCAAAAGCGCGCTGGCGCTGTCGCCGCTGCGCTTCCCTTCCATCCACTGCGCCACGCCTTCTTGAATCCACGTCGGCGCGCGCCCGCGCGTCTTTTGCTGAATGAAGCTGTGCGTCAGCTCGTGCTTCAGGACGCGCGAAAGCTCCGGCGTCACGCTCACCAGCCCCTGCACCGGCACGCGAATCCGCCCGTCATTCAGCGCGCCCACCCAGCCCGGCGCGCGCGTAATGTCCGCAAACGCCTGCTGCGTGTAGAGAACCACGCCGATGGCATCCGGCGGCGAATAATTCAACTCGCTTGCAATCTTCCCATAGTGCGTTTCCAGCGTCCGCAAGACTTCGCGCGCCAGCCCCGGCTCTTCCTCGCCGCTGTAACGCAGCGTAAAATGGCTGCTCTCGTTTTCCCGGTAACTATCCTCTTCCTGCTTGTCGCGCTGCGCCTTTTCCAGCGCCGCCTGCACTTCCGAATCGGGCCGCAGCGCCAGCGCGCGCTTCCATTCCGAAACTGCCTGGTCCAGCTTGTTCAAGCCGTAGTACGCCCAGCCCGCCAGCTTGGGCACATCGGGATTTTCCGGTGCCGCACGCCGCGCGCGCTCCAGGTATTCCAGTGACTGCTTGTACTCGCTCCGCCGCAGATGCAGGTACGCCACATTCATCAGCAGCGATGGCTCCTCCGGGCCGTACGTCAGCGCCGTGCGCTCATCCTCAAGCGCATGTTCCATGTCTCCGTGCGTCAATTCAAATTGCGACGCCGCATGATGCGCCAGTGCCGCGCTGATGCTCGCGCGCTGGCCTCCGCCGCGTGCCGCGCTCTCCAGTTTCGCGATGTAATCCCGATCGATGGCGCCGTCATGCACCGTGCCGCGCTCGATCTCGCTGCCTCCTCCGCCGGGTTCCAACGCGGGTGCCGGCGGTGTAATCGCCAGGTTGGCCGCCGCCGCGCCCGGCGAATCCCACATGGGACCAGCTCCGCCTTTTTCGATGTGGTCGACGATGGACTTCGGGATGCTCAGTTGCCCTGCGGAAGTTTCGTACTGTACCTTTTCGCCTTCTTCCACCACGTTGAAGGCCATGATCCGCCGCCCGTTCTTCAGGACGATGGTATCCGCCCGCGTCCCCGCTCCCGCCAGGAGTAGCGCGGCGCTCAGCAGAAAGATGCGGTAAACGCAGGCCATCCGGCGCATCTTTCTATTTTAGTTTCCGCAGCCGCGCGCGGCTTCGCCGTGTTGTTCTCCGATGCCGAAAGTGACTACACTCCTGGTATGCGGTTAGGGGTGTTCGTTTTCGCGTTGTGGTGTCTCCTTGCGCCGGCCGCGGCACCGGCTGCCGAGGATTCTCCACACCAACTCTACGGTGCGCTGAACGCCCTGCGCATCGATCCCGCTGCCGTTTACGAAATCAGCGCTGCAAACCGCATCCAGCTTCGCCGCGGCGATGTCCAGATGTCTTTCGAAGAAGGCAAACTCGCCTTTTTCTCCGCCCTCGACGGCCGCATCACCGGCGCTGTTTTCTCCGGCCACGGTCATGCTCTCGCCGCGCCCCGCGAGGCCGTCGAAAAGCAGCAGATGGCCCGCTTCCTCGGCGCTCCCGTCCTGGACCAGGATTTCGTCGGCGCTTACCTGCGCTTCACCGACGACACCGCCAGCGAACTGCTCCGCCAACTCCAGAATGCCGGCCTGCAACCCCATCAGGACGCGCTCTTGGCCTCGCGCTGGGCTACGCTCCTCGCGCAGAGCAATCCCGCGCATTCCTTGCGCATCCTGTTCGACGGGCTATCGCAAAATCCCCGCCCCTACTTCTACGCCGGACTCGAAGGCATCGCCACCGGCCCTTTCGACGTGCTCTTTGACACCAGCCGCGAAGAGCCGTTGCTGATCGGCCAGCCCCGCGGGAACGGCGACAAATCCTTCTATGACGTGTGGACTTCCTCCGCCGCGCCCGGAGCCACCCCGCCCCCGGTCGCTTTTCGCGCTCTCCAATACACTCTGGATACTTCCATTCTTCCGGACCACTCGCTCGACGCCAATTCCACCGTGCGCATCCGCGCCGAAGTCTCCGGCGAGCGCCTGCTGGTCTTCCAGCTTTCCCGCTCCCTCAACACCACCAGCGTCACGGATGAACGGGGCGCAGCCGTTCCCTTTTTTCAAAACGAGGGTCTGAACCCGCTCGAACGCTCCTCCCGCGGCAACGATTTTCTATACGTCATGCTCCCCGAAGCTCCTCCGCGCGCTCAGGAATTCACTCTCCGGTTCCGCTATCACGGCAACGTCATCCAGAACGCGGGTAACGGCGTGCTCTTCGTGGGCGCGCGCGAATGCTGGTATCCCCACCTCGGCGACACCGCCGATTTTGCCGATTACGATCTCACCATGCGTTGGCCACGCCGCCTTCGGCTTGTAGCCACCGGCACGAACCTGGACGAGCGCCAGGAAGGCGAGTTCCGCATCGGCCATTGGCGCACGGAAAAGCCCGTCTCCGTGGCCGGTTTTAATTTAGGCGAGTATGCTTCCGCTTCACTCTCCTCGGGCTTGCACACCATCAACGTTTACGCCAATCGCCAGCTCGAACAGTCGCTCGACAGCCGCCTCTCTGCCGCTCCGCCGGACATGCCTCCGGTGCCTTTCGGCATGCCTCCGCCAGCCCATCACCTCGATATGGAGATGAGCACGCCGAGTCCCGCCGACGCGCTCAAGCAGCTTGCCAAGGACATCGATTCCTCCATCCATTTCTACGAAAAATTCAGCGGCCCCTTCCCCTTCCGCAATCTCAGCGTTTCGCAAATTCCCGGAACCTTCGGCCAGGGCTGGCCCGGCCTTCTGTATATCTCCACTCTCTCTTTCCTGCCCGCGTCCGCCCAGCAGCGCGCCGGGCTCTCCGAAAAAGGCCAGGAGCATTTCACCGAACTCGTGCCCTTTCATGAAGTCGCTCATCAGTGGTGGGGCAATGTCGTCGGCTGGTCCAGCTATCGCGACCAGTGGATCGACGAAGCCATCGCCAACTATTTGGCGCTGATGTTCGCCGATAGCCAGAAGAATTCCGGCCGCGTTCTGCGCACCTGGCTCGAGCGCTACCGCAAGCAGCTTCTCGAAAAATCATCCCACCCGGAGCGCACCGCCGACGAAATCGGCTCTCTCTCTTTGGGCCACCGTCTGGTCTCTTCGCAATCCCCGGAAGGCTTCGAGGAAGTGGTTTACAGCAAAGGCGCGTGGGTCATGCACATGCTCCGCCAGATGTTGCGCCAGCCCGGCGCGAAGAATCCCGACGCGCGCTTCACCACGCTGCTCCAAACCATCGCCGCGAAGTATGCCGGCCGCGCTTTCTCCACCAATGACTTTCAACATGAGGTCGAGGCCGTCATGACTCCCTCCATGGCCCTCGAGGGCGGGCGCTCCATGGAGTGGTTTTTCGAACAGTGGGTCCGCGGAACGGGCATTCCACACTACTCGGTGGAGTTCACCGCGCACCGCGTCGAAAAAGGCTATCTTGTAAAAGGAAAATTGTTGCAGACCGGCGTGCCGCGGTCCTTCATCGCGCCCGTTCCGGTCTACGGCAGTGGCGCCGGCGGCCACGCCGTTCTGCTTGGCACCGTTCTCGCGGAAGGCCCCGAGACTTCCTTCCACTTCACCACGGCCTACGCGCCGCGCAAGATCGTGATCGATCCTCGGATGACTCTGCTCTGCACCACGGAATAATCCGCAAGAAAGCGGCCGCTTCTCTGGCACCACGCGGGTTTCTACTTTTGCGGTTGGTTTAGGAGTTGTTCTTCCAGCAGCGGGCTATCCAGGTTTAGCTCTGCTTTTCCGCCTTCGCTCAAGACGTACGGGTATCCCAGGGGATCTACCGGAATTTTTTTCAAAAAACCGGCCTGCAGCAGTTCGCCGATCCGCGCCGGAGCATGCCCGAAGCGCTTCACAAATTCATCCACCAGGGCGTCGAGCTGTTTGCAGTCCTGCTCCACGCGCAGCAGACGCAGGTGTTTCTCCGCATTTGTCTTGATCATCGGGTCTGTCGTGGTCGTGTACACTTCGTTCCACAAAAAGATCGAAGTCGCCAGCGATTCCCCTTCCGCCGCGATCCGCGCCGCCATCACTTTCATCCAGATCATCGCTCCCGGTTTCTTGCTTCCCTCCACGAATGCCGCCGCGGACTTATCGTAATCTTTCATCTCGAAGTAATAAATAAATCCCAAGTCGCCGTTCAGTTGCCACTCCGCGGGATTTGCCTGGATGCCGCGCTCCAGAAGCGCCACGCCCTGGTCCGGGCGTCCCGCACCGCGCGGCGGAGGCTCGCTCAGAAACGTCGCGCCGAAGCGGTACGCCACCACCAGGTTGGGATCGAGCGTCGTGGTGATATCCAGGAGCGGCCAAAGCAGTTCGATCTTGCGGTCGTGTCTCGCCGTTTTGTTGCCGTAATATTGCACCACCCGCGTCCAGTAGATGTCCGCCATCAGCGGCGCATATTCCAGGCTCATCACTTTCAGCATCTTGCCGGAGCGCAGTGCCAGATCGTCCTGTTCCTGATGCAACGCCCCGCGCCGTATGTCAATCGAATGCTGCAGCTTCCAAATACCGGTGTAGCCCAGCGGCACCAGGAAGATCAGCGCTACGATGGATTTCCAGTTGCTCATTTCAGATTGCGGCGGGAGAAGATCACCGCGGTGGCCAACAGCACGATCGCGCAATACAGCACGGCATAAACCGTATTCTGCAGGATAAGCGCTCCCGGAATGCTCCGGCCGTGCGCCGCTGCGGCCATCACGTTGAAATTCTCGAAGTTCGGCAGCAGATAGGACAGCCACTTGGTAAATCCCGCCAGCGCGTGTGGGCCCGTCAGGCTTTGAAACGTCCGCATCTCCTCCACAAATTGGCCCGCGATATACAGCCCCGCCGTGTACAGGATCGCCAGCAGCGGCGTCGTGAAGCTGGAAAATAGCAGCGCCAGCGCCACTACCAGCGCCAGCTTCAGAACGATGAAATACACCGCGACAAGGATGGTCACATCCGACCGTTGCAGTGAATGCCTCACGTAATACAGCGCCACGAACACACCCGCTGCCATCGCCGCCGTATTGATGGCCAGCGTCAGCACCAGCCCGCAGAATTTTCCCAGAATGAATTCCCACCGCCGCACCGGCTTGGCCAGCAGCGCATAAAGCGTGCGCTTGTCCATCTCCTTGGAAACCAGCCCCACGCCGATGAAGATCGCAATGAGCAGGCCGATCACGGAAACCGCGCTCAGACCCAGCGTCACGATCACCATCTCTTCGATCCCGATCGAAATCTGTCCCACCAAAATCGCCGCCGCGATCATCAGCAGCGCGAAAAAAACCAGGTTGTACAGCACGCGGTCGCGCACCGCTTCGCGAAACGTATTCAGCGCTACTACGCCTGCGCGCTTCATTTTCCGTGCACCTCAACCGCCGCCGCTTGCGCCCGGTCCGTCTCCACCAGGTCCATGAAGTATTCTTCGAGCGTGGCCTTCACTTGCGTCACGCTCAGGATTTTCGCCCCCGCGGCGCGGAGCTGTTCAATCACCGCATAAAGCTCTTCCTCCGCCACATGCATGCGGTAACGGTTGCCCGTTCGTGTGGCTTTGCTCACCAGCACCGCCGCTGCACCCCCATTGCCCGCAAGCTCAAACAGAATCTCCATTCCCTGCGCCTTGATCCCGACGATTTCGCCGGGCGCCCCGGTCCCACGCAGCTTCCCGCCCACGATCACACCCACGCGGTCGCACAGCATCTCCGCGTCCGAAAGGATGTGCGTGGAGAACATCACCGTCTTCCCCTCGTTCTTCAATTCCAAAATAATGTCGCGCACCTCCCGCCGCCCCACCGGATCGAGCCCCGACATCGGCTCATCCAGAATCACCACTTGCGGGTCGTGCAGAATCGCCTGCGCCAGTCCCACGCGCTGCAGCATCCCCTTTGAATATTTCCGTAACTGGATTTTCCCCGCCGTCTCCAGCCCCACTTTCTTCAGCATCTTCGCCACTCGCTCGCGCCGGTCCGTCTCTCTCAAATCGTGGAACCGCGCGAAATAATCGAGCAGTTCCGCCGCGGTCAGATAGTCGTAGAAATAAGGCTGCTCGGGCAGGTAGCCGATGTCCCGGTGCATGGCGATGTCGCTGATGGGTTTGCCCAGGATACGCGCCGTGCCCGCGGTCGGAAAGATAAGGCTCATCAGCAGCTTGATGGTCGTCGACTTCCCCGCGCCATTGGGCCCCAGGAAACCAAACACCTCGCCCCTCTCGACCTGCATGGTCAGCGCGTCCAACGACCTCCGCGTCTTCAGGTTCAGAAAACCGGTCGGGTAGTCCTTCGTCAGATTTTCGATCTCAATCGCTGCGCCTGGCATGTACTCATTCTTGGCAGTCTCGGCCCTGGCGTCAATCGACTTCCAGTTGTGTTGTACTCGGAAAGAAAATAGGGAGAATGATGCGGACTGCCCGGAAGCAGAAATACGGCTCACCGGAGGGAACGCTAACTAAATCCTGGCGGGAAAAGCCGGCAAGGCCAATCAGGAGTCGCCGCGCGATCCGCCGATCTGCACCAGTCCAGCCGGCGGCGCCATCGGCATGGGCTTCAGCGTCTGCGGATCGCGCCAATTGTCCAAAATCCCCACCTGCTGCACGCACGACACCGTGCACCGCGGCCCGCAAAACTTGTCCGTGGAATATTCCCGGTGCCGCATCTCCGGCGTATATTCCGCCAGCGGTATCCCCGGATACCCGCGCTGCTGCGAGCACCAGTGCACCAGCCCTTCTTCGCAAATATACAAATACCGCGAACCCGCCCGGCACCGCCACTTGTGCTCTTTCCCGCGCGCCACGCTGTGCTGAAAATCGTTGAACCGCGAGAACGACCTCTTCCCCAGCGTCATGATCTCTTCAAAAATTTCCAGCTCGCGCGGCCCCAGCGGCTTCAGTTGCCCGTTTCCATCGTGAATGATTCCCACCGTGCTCGTGAATCCCAGCTCCACCGCGCGGTGCGCGATTTTCAGCGCATCTTCCGGATCCTTCACGCCGCTTCCCAGCACCGAATTGATGTTCACCTGAAACACCGCGAATTCCGCCAGCCACTCCAGCCGGCTGTCCAGCGTCTTCAGGCTTTTCTTCGACACTTCGTCCGGCGTCACGTTGTCGATGCTGATTTGCAGGTGCTCCAGCCCCGCCTCGTTCAGCTTGGCGATGCGTTCCTTGCTCAGCAGGAATCCGTTGGTGATCATCCCGGCGATCATCCCGCGCTTGCGCATGTGCCGGATCACTTCTTCAATCTCCGGATGCAACAGCGGCTCCCCGCCGCTGATCGTAATGATCGACGTGCCCATCCCCGCCAGGATGTCCAGCCGCTTCTTCATCTCCGGGAGCGGCACCGGCTTCGAAAAGTCGTCGTACTCGTTGCAATACCCGCAGTCCAGGTTGCACCGCCGTATCGGAATGATGTGCACCAAAAACGGGTGCTTCGTTGACGCCAACGCCTTCCCAATGGCACGCAGTTCGCGCCCGCGCGTCCGCGCAAACCGCAGCCTCCGCCGCAGCCGCACCTTCACGCTCGCCCCGGGCTTTTTCTTCTCTACTGGCATGAATCCCGCAAAATCCCCTGTTTCCGATTATACCTTACCGGATGATTGGCCCCCGCAGTCGCGCCCAGCTTGTTCTTTTCTGCTCTCAGCCGCTATCTTGCATCCGCGCCGCATACAGCTTCCGCTTCTATGCTTTCTCCTCGCGCCTCGTAATTTGCACAACCGCCCGATAAGGAACTTCCTCGCCGCCTTTCGCGCGGGAATCCGCCTTGGACAGCAGCCCCGGCGCGACGTTCCAGTGTTGCCCGTTCTCGGTGATCACCGTAACCGTTTTCTTGTTGTAACGCGTCAGCGTACCGGCCAACTCCGGCTGCCCCTCCGCGTGGAACTTCACTTTCTCTCCGATCCGGAAATCCAGCATGGCCGTATGCGACCGCATGGCGCTCAGCATCCGCAGCCGCGCCACGATCTTGTGGTTCAATTCCACCAACTCTTCCTCGGAAAATGCATCAATATTGATTCTGTTCATGGACGCCTATCCTCAATATCCTCAATATCCTCGACCGGACTGCCCTCTTCCCTTGAAATTAGCGGCGCGGGCGCAATTCTTCTGCAGGAACGGCCCCGACTTTGCCGTCGCGCCAGATATACAGGGGCAAACCCTCGCGCGCGTGTTCTTCGATAGCGTTCTCCACCGCGGCTTTCATAGCCAGCGCGGCGCGCTCCAGTAGCGGCAATTCCAAGACATTTGGTGGAGGCTTAATCATGTTTTCCGTATCTCTCAGCTAATCCATCATACCACTTCGTTCCGACCCTCAATGGCGTACCGCCCTCCCGTGCCCTTCGCAAGGCCGCTCCGCCGGCTGGCTGGTGGCGGGTATGCGGTGCATTTCTCAGCTTTTCCCGGTGCCCGCTCATCCGCGTACTTGCCATCTCCCTGCAAACAAACCACTTATCATTTATATATTGACAAACAGTACCCATATGCTATAATAGCCTCTGAACTCGGCACTCCGCTTCCGTGCCCAGCAAACATGGCCCGCCGCCAGGTAGTCCTTCTAACTCCTCCGGAAGCGGTCCATCTAACCCCGTTACCTTTTTATAAACAAACCGCTCCTATAACTCCTTTAGACTCCGCACTTATAGAACTGTTCATTCTAAAGACTTTAAAATCCTTTAGAATGAACACTTACAAAAAACATGGGGGGAGGGGGGTGTTATTGTTAACTAGACGCTCAGGCCTGGCAGAAAAAGAGGCTAACATCTCTTCTTTGCCGCGCTTTTCTGCTCATCTTCCCCAACCTTTCCGTGGACCATTCCAAGCCCCATTTCCCC
>JAYVMO010000158.1:0-2734 GCA_043758915.1 Acidobacteriota bacterium
CACGCGGACATCTATCCGGATTTTGCGGCGTACGAACTGGCGTTTCGGCGGCTGGTGAATCTGGTGCCGCGGAGCGGGCGAGTGGTGATTTGGGGCGACACGCAGGATTCCGGGCCGGCGCTGCGAAGCACCGCGGGCAAAGCGTTTTGTCCGGTGGAGACGTACGGATTTTCGGATGGGAACGACTGGATTGCGAGCGGGGTCGTGGTGGAGAGCGGAGCGATGCGGTTCCGCGTGACGCATCACGGCGAGCTATTCGGCGAGTTCACACTGGCAGCCACGGGCCGGCACAATGTGCTGAATGCGATGGCAGCAATCGCTGTGGCGCACGGCAGAGGCATCGGCGCCGAGACACTGGCGAAAGCCTTGACCAGCTTCCGAAGCGTGAAGCGGCGCATGGACGTGCAGGGCGAAGTGAACGGGATCCTGGTTGTGGATGACTTTGCGCATCATCCGACGGCGGTGAAGGCGACGATCGAGGCTGCGCGAGGACGCTGGCCGGGCAGGCGGATGTGGGCGATTCTCGAGCCGCGTTCGAATTCGATGCGGCGGAAGGTCTTTGAAGAATCGCTGCCGCGGGCGCTGGCGCTGGCGGATCGCGTCGTACTCGCGGGGGTATTTCGCGCACAACAGCTTGGCGATGAAAACCGCTTGGACCCGAACGCAGTGGCGGAGAGCGTACGCGCCCTCGGCAAAGACGCGCGAGTGCTGCCGGGTTCGGAAGCGATCGCAGATCATCTTGCGGCAGAAGCAAAACCCGGCGACTTAATGCTAATTATGTCCAACGGCAGTTTTGACGGATTATGCCAAAAGCTGCTCGACAAGCTGGGTGAGGCGGTTCGAATCCCCTCCGAGGCCAGCGCCCGGTGAAGTTTACATTCTCCCTGCGCCGAACAATCGTTGCGACCCTCTTCCTTCTTGCGGGAGCGTTTGGGCCGGTTACACCGACGTTTGCCACCATCCGCTACGAAGTTTCGCTGGCGCACCCGGAGCAGCATCTTTTTCACGTGACCATGACGATTCCCAATGTGGCCGGCAGCGTTACGGTACAGATGCCGGCGTGGAACGCGCTGTATCAAATTCGTGATTTCAGCAGTCACCTGCAGCGGGTGGAGGCGTTTTCGGGCGCAGGTCGAGCGCCGATTGAAAAAATCGACAAGCAAGCATGGCGGGTGGAAGGAAATGGGACGGTTAGCATCCGGTACGCGACGTATTGGGATGAAGCGGGTCCGTTCGCCAGCCAACTGAACGACGAACACGCTTTCATCAACCCCGCGATGATCCTGCTCTATGTTGCGGATCGGCGGGGCGAGGATGTCCATCTGGACCTTGCGGACGCCCCGGTCGAATGGCAAGCGGCGGGCGCTTCTATCCCGTTGCGTGAATCCAGGGGCGCGAGCGGGGCTATCGGCGCTGGCGCCCCGACTTATGACGCGCTTGTGGACGCTCCGATCGAAGCGGGCAAGTTCGAGGAGTTTCAATTGGAGGGAGTAAAACCGGAGATTTGGGTGGTGGTGCATGGCGACAATTGGAACAAGAAACAGGTGGGGAGTGTTCTCACGAAGATTTGCAAGTACGAGCTGAAACTGATGGAGGGCGCCCCCTTCGAGCGCTACACGTTTATATTGCACATCGGCAAGGGCGCGGGCGGCGGGGGAATGGAGCACGCCAATTCAACGGCGATAGGTATTTCGTCGGATGAATATCTGCCGGGAGTGGCGGCGCACGAGTTTTTCCATTTGTGGAATGTGAAGAGGATACGTCCAGCGTCACTGCAGCCGGTGGACTATACAAAAGAGCAATACACGCGGGCGCTGTGGTTCGCGGAGGGCGTGACGAGCACGTACGGCTCGTTCACGCTGGTGCGAAGCGGAATTTGGACGAAGCACCAATTTTACGCGGACCTGGGCGAGCAGATCAGCGAACTGGAAGCGCGGCCAGCGAATCGCTGGCAGAGCGCGGAACAATCGAGCCTGGACGCATGGCTGGAAAAATACCCGCTCTACAATGGGCCGGATGAGAGCGTGTCGTATTACACGAAGGGACAGGTTTTGGGCGATTTGCTGGATATCCTAATCCGCGACCGCACGGATAACGAGAAGAGCCTCGATGACGTGTTGCGAGGAATGAACGTGGATTTCGCAAAAAAGGGGAAGACATATCGAGATAGTTTAGACATCCGGCTGATGGCGGAAAAAGTTGCGGGAGGTTCGTTCGAAGAATTCTTTCAGAGCTACGTTGCCGGGGCCGAGGCCTTGCCGTACCAACAGGTTTTAGGACTTGCGGGCCTGGACTTGAAGACCGTGGAGCATAAGCGGGCGTCGCTGGGTTTTACCGCGGAACGCGATGCGAGTGGCGCCGTTGTGGTGAAGAGTGTTGAAGGTGGTAGCCCCGCAGCAGTGGCGGGTCTGCGCGCGGGCGACACGCTTGTGGGGTGGAATGGCGGCGAGGTGCCGCGACGGCTGGAACGGTGGATTCATGGGGAAAAGGCCGGGGATTCGTTGCGGCTGCGGATACGCAGGGAAGAGAAGGAACTCGAACTGGAGTTCCGGCTCGGGGAAATTAAGGAAATTGCGTATGAGGTGGCCGAAGATGCCCGCGCCACCAAAAAGGCGCGGCGTATCCGCGATGGACTGCTGCACGGCATGACGCAGGGCGTCACGGTGCATTGAAGCACAGTGTAACGCACGAGGCTTTGCTTGGCCCGCATGAGGGGATTCGATAGAGTTCAGCG
>JAYVMO010000159.1:0-3446 GCA_043758915.1 Acidobacteriota bacterium
ACGAAGAATTTCGTCCATGGCCGGCTGTTGAATGGTTCCGCACGGGAAACGCTTGAGCAAGACTCCTGGTGAAGAAAAAATCCAGGGATTGCCCAGCCGGTTCATGATCGCAGCGGGATCGAAGCCACCACCCTCCGCGCGGAAAAAACCGCGAGGGGCTTCCAGAATATCTTCGCCCGACGTCCAGCCTAGCAGCGCGAGATCCGCGGCGACGCTTCCATTTTCCGCGGCGTGACCGGCCTGAAACGGTTTGGTCATGGAGCCAAAATTATCGCGCAGGCCACCGGCCTCGGCGGCAGCAACACCCAGTGCGTAGGAGGTCTGCTTAGCGTTGAGGCCCAACAGTTTTGCGCACGCTGCGGCGCTGCAAAGAGAACCAACGGTACCGGTAGGATGATAACCGTCATTAAAATGGCGCGGAGAAATGGTTTCCGCAATTTTGCATCCGGCTTCCACTCCAACGTGGAACGCAGTCAGCAGCTCCTTTCCGGAGCGGCGACCCGATTCGCATAGGGCGAAAACGGGAGGAAGGACCGGCACGGTTGCGTGAACGATGTTGACCGCAATCATAGCGGTGTCGTCGTAATCATCGGAATGAATGGCCACTCCGTTGGCAAAGGCAGCAAAGCGAGGCGGGACTTTTAATTTTGTTCCGATGATGCTGGCTTTGCCGTCCGCACAGTTCAGCGATTTGAGATATTGGCGGACCAGCGGCGCGATTTCGGAAACGGAACCGGCAAGCGCAAGGCCGAATCCATCCAAAATGGATTTTTTGCCAAGCTCCATAATATCTTGCGGAATATCGCTGAACTTGGTGTTCACGATGAATTCCGAAACATAACGCGTTACTGCCGGACCCTTGGTAGTTTTCTCGTCGGATGAAGGTTTGGCGGCTGAAGTGGATAGCGAACCACCGCCAACGGCTGCGGCAGTCCAGAGAATGGAGTTTCTACAGAATTCACGTCGAATCATGGAAGTTCACCTTTTCTAAAAAGTCTTAACGAATGTCCTGCCGCAGAGTAGAAACCAGGTCGTTGCGTGCCGGGCAAAGTCGAATTTTCAAGTGACCGCAGTATTTGGCGGATGCGGTGGTCTGGCCACCAACACACAAAAGAGCGCAACCGCAGCGAACACCGCCGCGGTATAAAAAGCGACTTCGTAATTTCTGTACTTATCGAAAAGCGCGCCGCCGATTGTCGGGCCCAGAATTCCTGCAAATCCCCACGCAGTAAACAGCAGACCGAAATTAGCACCTGCGTGTCTCGTGCCCCAAAAGTCAGATGCGGTCGCTGGATTCACGGAAGCCTGAGCACCATAGCAAAAGTACACAATAAAAATCAGGAGATAGAGGCCCGCCACTCGGGCGCCAACCCAATACAGAGCCGGCATAGCCACACAAGAAACAATTAGGACGACGCGAAGGGTATTGAGCCGGCCCATGCGGTCCGAGAGCCAGCCGGATAGAATCCGTCCGGAAACGTTTCCCAGCGCACCGATCACTAGGCCAAAAGTGGCGAGCACCGTACTTGGAATTCCCTGGCCGATGGCGAATGGGATGAGTTGGCTGATTACCATTAGACCAGCGGTAGAACCTAATCCGAAGCCAAGCCACAAAAGATAAAATGACGGTGTGCGCAAAACTTGCGTGGGCGTGAAGTGAAAACGCGAGTGCATGTTCTTCTGCGACGCTGGCGCAGGGATTGGTACATCTCCTTTCTCAGGATTCTTTAACAAGAAGGCAGCGGTCATGGTCATAACAAAAACAATTCCGCCAAGCGTCATGCAAGTCGTACGCCAGCCGAAGCGAGGGAAAAGCACTAAATTTGCCAGCGAGCCAAAAATAGCGGAGCCGCCACCGTAACCGGCAATAGCCATGCCGATAGCAAGCCCGGTTCGTTCGGGAAACCACTTAGCCATTACCGGCACAACTGTCGAATAACCGAACCCGTTTCCCGCGCCGCCTAAAACACCATAATATAAAAACAGCGTATAGAGACTCGACGTATAGCCGCACAGGAAAAAACCCAGGCTAATCAAAATGCTTCCGGTAACCGATATCCAAAAAGGTCCGAACCGATCCTGAAGGCGACCCGCGAAAACGAACGATGCGGCGAACATGACCACAGCCAAAGTAAATACCGTGGAAGTTTCCGCGCGCTTCCAGTGGAATTCTTTCTCGAGGGGCGTGACAAAAACGCTCCAGGCATACAGAGTGCCCAGGGCCAGGGTCATCAACATGCCGCCCACCAACCGCCACCAGCGAGTGATCGAACCGGGCGGGTTAACTTGGCTAAGGGCAGCACGGGGTAGACCCGGGATGTTGCCAGGCGGTACAGTCGCGGACATTGAGCCTCTGGGGATCACACTTTATTTGGTTCGATTTTAGGGCAAAGGACGGTTTGCGGGACGTGCCCCCGCTTGTAAATCATGACGGTACGCTTGAATTCGATAACCACGGTTCCATGTTGCGTGTAGCCCGTGGATTTGAAACGGACGATACCCACCTTTGGGCGCGATTTAGATTCGCGTTTTTCGAGGACTTCGCTTTGCGAATATAAGGTGTCGCCTTCGAAAAGAGGATTGGGTAGGCGCACCTCATCCCAACCGAGGTTGGCCATGGCATTTTGCGAAATATCGGAGACGGACTGGCCAGTGACCACCGCGAGGGTGAAAGTGGAATCCACCAGAGTGCGGCCGTATTCCGTTTTTGCCGCGTAAGCGTGATCGAAGTGAATCGGATTGGTATTCATCGTAAGGAGAGTGAACCAACTGTTGTCAGCAGGAAGCACGGTACGTCCTAGCGGGTGACGATAGATATCACCGACTTCAAAATCCTCAAAGACTCTGCCGGTCCAACCCTCTTTGATGGCCATTCTGGCCTCCCAACATTTATCTGCGAAATTTAAATCACGCCCGCGAGGCGCCAGTCCCCAATAGTTTTTGGATCGAAACCGATTTCTTCTAATATCGCGTCGGTTTGCTGACCAAGTCTTGGCGCTGCATTCATAACCGGTTCAACACCCTGCATGATGACGGCAGGAAGCATAGATTGAACTGCACCGACAGGTGAATCCACGCTACGCCAGCGGTTTCTGGTCTGCAATTGCGGGTGATCCACAAATTCCTGAACTGTGTTCATTCGTGCAGAAGCAATTTGCGCTGCTTCCAGGCGCTCTATGAGCTGTACGGCGGTGAACTGCTGGAACACTTTCTGCACAATTTGTTCCAATTCTTGACGATGCTGCACACGTTTTGCATTGGACGCAAAACGAACGTCAGAGAAAAGCTGAGGAAGCTCAAGAACCTGCTCGCAAAATCTTTTCCACTCACGCTCATTTTGAAGACCAAGAAACACTACCTTGCCATCACCGCTATTCATAGGGCCGTAGGGGGAAATGGTGGCGTGGTTCGCGCCAGTTCGCTGGGGTGCTGAACCTCCATAGGCG
>JAYVMO010000160.1:0-2094 GCA_043758915.1 Acidobacteriota bacterium
CGAAGGCGCGTTTACCGGGCGAGGATTTTTCGAAGATCAGGCCTTCGTTGCGGCTGGAATTTCCAGTGGCTTTTTTGAGCTTGTCTGTCATTTAGAGATGGTCCCAAAAACCTTTCTTGCGGCGCGGTGCATTTTTCGATCGGTTGTGTTCAGATCGGCTGCGTTAGCGCGTGCTGTAGTGCCGCTGCAAATTTCTCAATTTCGGCGCGCGTGGTGGTTTCTGTAACGCACACCACTGCGTTCTTGGTCAATTCGGGATACGCCGTGCCGAGAACGAAGGGGCCGATGATTTTTTCTTTTAATAAAGCAGAGTTCACAAGTTTTGCAGAGCGCGGAAGCTGTATGGTGAATTCGTTGAAGAATGGAGCGGAGAAACGGCGCTTCACGCCGGGAATTTTCTCCAGTTGGTGCAAAGCAAATTGCGCTTTTGCAAGATTGTGTTCGGCCATTTCGCGCAAGCCTTCTTTGCCGAGCAAGCAGAGATGAACGGTTGCTGCGAGCGCGCATAAGGCTTGATTGGTGCAGATATTGGAGGTGGCCTTCTCACGCCGGATGTGTTGTTCGCGGGTGGCCAGAGTTAACACGAAGCCGCGACGCCCGTCATGGTCGGTAGTTTGTCCTGCGAGGCGGCCGGGCATTTGGCGCACGAATTTTTCTCGCGTCGCCAGTACGCCGACATACGGCCCGCCGTAGCTGGGTGGCAAGCCAAAGCCTTGTCCTTCGAGCGCAACGATATCGGCTTCGGCCGGCGGTTTCAGTATGCCGAGCGAAACCGCTTCCGCGATGGCAACTACCAGCAAAGCTTCGGATGAGTGGGCAGTCTCAGCGATAGGCGCGAGCGTTTCGATGGCGCCGAAAAAGTTTGGCGACTGCACGAGCACTGCGCAAACATCATCGCGCAACTTTTCTTGCAACTGCCTGGCATCGATGGTTCCCGCTTCGGTGTAACCGACCTCCTCAACCTGCAGGCCGGAATTTTTGGCATAGGTTTTCAGAACTTCGCGATACTCCGGATGCACGGACTTGGCCACCAGCACGCGAGAACGCCCGGTCAAGCGTTCCGCCATCAGCACCGCCTCAGTCGCCGCTGTCGAGCCGTCGTACATCGAGGCGTTGGCCACTTCCTGGCCGGTCAACTGGCACATCAAAGTTTGAAATTCAAAAATTGCCTGCAGCGTGCCTTGGGAGATTTCCGCTTGGTAGGGAGTGTAGGAAGTAAGGAACTCGCCGCGTTGAATGATAGTGTCGGTGATCACGGAGCGGAGATGGGAATATACGCCCGCGCCGAGAAAACTGGAATAGTCAACAGAATTTTCTTTCGCGCGTTCCTGAAAATATTCAATAACTTCGGCTTCGGACATAGCCGGGGGCAGAGCCAGCGGTTTTTTCAGGCGATAAGCTTCCGGAATGCTGGAGAAAAGTTCGTCGATTGTGGCAGCTCCCAGCGCGCCCAGCATTTCCTGGCGTTCCGCCGGACTTTTTGGGAGATAGCGCATCAGACGGACGCTTCTTTCTTTTTCGCCTCGATATATTTTTCGTACGCGGCGGCATCCATCAAGGCGTTTGCCTCGCTGGGATTGGCGAGTTTTATTTTGATCAGCCAGCCGGCCTGATGGGGATCGGTGTTGATCAACTCGGGCTTGGTGGCCAGGTCCGCGTTCGCTTCGGTCACGTCGCCGGAGGCAGGCGCATAGATTTCGCTGACCGCTTTCACGGATTCCACGGAGCCAAAGTTTTTTCCGATAGTCAATTGCGTGCCGGCAGCGGGCAGCTCAACGAAAACCACGTCGCCCAATTCACTTTGCGCGTAATCGGTGATGCCAACGGTTCCGGTATCTCCCGTTACGTCGAGCCATTCGTGATCTTTTGAGTAGCGATATTGCGTTGGATAGGCCATGACAGCAGCTCCCTTACTCACTCGTAATATTTCGTAATCTTTTGAAAAGTACTCATTCGTTACGTACTTTGTACGGCTACTTTCTTCGGGCGCTTATAAAACGGAGTCGGGACAACGCGGGCCCTGACTTTCTGGGCGCGGATTTCTACCCAGACCTCGGTATTTACGGCTGCGCAGGCCTGGGGGACATAAGCCAG
>JAYVMO010000161.1:0-5136 GCA_043758915.1 Acidobacteriota bacterium
CAGCGAGGCTTATGGGTCGGACGATGACCGTCCGCCCGAAGCTAGCGAAGAGGAGCCGTCGCCGTTGGCGCTTCCGGAATCGACGGGAGCCGGCGAAGTACGTCGCCGGTGGAATCCGGAGAACTTTTATCCGGAGGATGCCACGGTTGAGGTCTGGTCCAGCGAGGATTTGTACCCCGGCGAGGTCATCGCGCTTGCTCTATCTGAGAATCAGATCCATTCCCGGTTTGACAAAGGGCAGGGGAAGAACTCCATCTGCGTGTTGCCGGAAGACGAGGAGCGGGCGCGAGAAATCGTGCGGGAGATTGTGGAAGGGGCGCCGCCGGAATAAATTCTTCCATTGGGGAGGCTGGCTTGAAAGATGTGGCTCTTGGCTTTCGCGTGCATTCGGGGTGGACCGCGCTCGTTGCGGTTTCGATGGAGAAGGACTCTCCCGCCGTTCTGGCAAGACAGCGTCCCCACCTCGTGGAGACATTCACATACGAGTTTCGCCAGCCATACCACACTGCGAAAAAGATGCAGTTAGACGCCGCACGTAAATTCATCGAGCGTGTAAAGGAGGAGGCAAGGCGGCTTGCCTATGGCGCGATTCATGGCCTGCAATGCGACTTGCAGAAGCAGGGCATCAAGCTCACGCGCTGCGGCTTGCTTCAAGCTTCCGGAAGGCCGCTCCCAAGTGTCGAAAAAATTCTTACATCCCATGCGCTGATTCACAGCGCCGATGGCGAGCTATTCCGGAAGGCGATTTTGCACGCTTGCGGGCGCTGCGGCCTCAGGACGGAAAGCATCAAGGAGAAAGAGCTTCCTGAGCGCGCCAGGGTAGTTCTTCGTGTCCAGCCTGCTCTGCTAATGCGCCGGGTTACCGAGCTGGGGCGGCCGTTCGGCTCGCCGTGGTCGCAGGATGAAAAGTTCGCAACGCTGGCGGCATGGGTGGCGTTGCAAGGCGTCCAGAAGCGAGCCAACAAGGCGGCCGGTAGTGCTTCGGGCGCTTGACCCGCATTAAAGCAACGTGCATCCTTTACTTCCGTAAATTTTTTTTACGTCCTTAACTTCAATTTCGAGGATCTTGTGACTAACATAAGTTCGATTAAGACGGTGGCGGTGCTGGGCGCGGGAACGATGGGGAATGGGATTGCGCATGTGTTTGCGCGGGCAGGGTATGGGGTGATTTTGCGGGACGTGGAGGAGCGGTTTCTGGAGCGCGGGATGGAGACGATTGGGAAGAATCTGGATCGGGAGATCAAGAAGGGGAAGCTGGCGGAGGGGGAGCGCGCGACGGTGCTGGGGCGGGTGCAGGCGGTCACGGACATGAGCGCGATTGCGGCGGCGGATTTCCTGGTGGAGGCGGTGCCGGAGAAGCTGGAGATCAAGAGGGCGGTGCTGGGGGAGGCGGATCGCGTTCTGCGGGAAGAGGTGATCATCGCGAGCAACACGTCATCGATTTCCATGACCACTTTGGCGGCGCTGACGAAGCGGCCGGAACGGTTTGTGGGGATGCACTTCATGAACCCGGTGCCGGTGATGGTGCTGGTGGAAGTGATTCGCGCGCTGCAGACGAATGAGGCGACGTTCGAAACGACGATGGAACTGGCGAAGAAGCTTGGGAAAATCCCGGTGGCGGTGAACGATGCGCCGGGGTTCGTCTCGAACCGCGTGCTGATGCCGCTGATCAATGAGGCGGCGTACTGCGTGATGGAAGGGGTGGCGACGGCGCCCGCGGTGGATGCGGTGATGAAGCTCGGGATGAACCATCCGATGGGACCGCTGGAGCTGGCGGATTTTATTGGGCTGGATGTGTGCGTGGATGTTATGCACGTGCTGCAGGAAGGGCTGGGGGATCCGAAGTATCGGGCTTGTCCGCTGCTGAAGAAATATGTGGCGGCGGGGTGGCTGGGGCGGAAGTCGGGACGGGGATTTTATACTTACGATCAGTAGCGGGTGCTTAGAGAGGCGCTCTAGGATGTAGCGGGGAAGAAAAGCGGCAGCAGGGCCCCGACAGGAGTGGGGGTAAACTGCCGCACTCCAAAACCTATGGCGAAAATAAAGCGAAAAATAATGTTTGCTTTTTGTTCGCCATGATGGTAGTTTGCGGGTCGACGATTTCAACAGGTGGTCCATGCGGGGTCTTTTGAGGGATGTGCTGAGCTGCCGGGAACGTGAGAGACTCGAAGAGGAGTTTCACGAGGCGCGAACGCGGGGACGGAACTTGTCCCGGCTACGGCATCTGACGCACCGGGAACGGGAAGCGTTGGATCAGCGGGAGCGGGCGGCTCAGGCGCGGCTGAGAGACCACGATGCGGAGCACGGTTGTCAGCGTTAGTTTTGGGGTCGGCAGCACTTGAACTTGGAATCCTTTCCGGCGAGAGCCGGAAACTTGGCTCGATCGCGGCGGGAGCCGTGATCGAAGGATGACAAGACAGAGTGCTGGCAGGCTGAAAAAGGGGTAGCATTACGGTGAATCGAGTGGTAAGCTCCACACTTCGTAATGTCCCCAACCCGGGCCAAGCGCTTTTCCCGGCGCTGTTTTTGGCATTTGGCCCAGGCCATCGGCCCCACAGGCCCAGGTTCCTAATTTCCTCCACCGAGGTGTGAAATGAACGAAGAAAAAGATAGATTGCTGGCAGCGGCGATAGCGCAAATTGAAAAGGACCACGGTAAGGGCGCGATCATGCGCCTGGGCAGCCGGGACATTTTGGTGCCCGTGAGTGTAATTCCCAGCGGGTGTCTTTCGATTGACGCGGCGCTGGGCGTGGGCGGTTTTCCACGCGGGAGGGTGATCGAGATTTACGGTCCGGAGTCGGGCGGTAAGACCACGATGACGCTGCACGTCATCGCGGAGGCGCAGAAGCTTGGCGGGCAGGCGGCGTTCATCGACGCGGAGCATGCGCTCGATCCGGTGTACGCGCGGAAGCTGGGCGTGGACGTGGACAATCTGCTGGTGTCGCAGCCGGATAACGGCGAGCAGGCGCTGGAAATCGCGGAAACGCTGATCCGCTCGGGCGCCGTGGACATCGTGGTGGTGGACTCGGTGGCGGCGCTGGTTCCCAAGGCGGAGCTCGAAGGCGATATGGGCGATCCGCAGATGGGTTTGCAGGCGCGGCTGATGTCGCAGGCGCTGCGGAAGCTCACGGGGATCGTTTCGAAGTCGCGGACTTGCCTGATTTTCATCAACCAGATTCGCGAGAAGATTGGGGTGATGTTCGGTAATCCGGAGACCACGACCGGTGGACGCGCGCTCAAATTCTACGCTTCGATGCGTGTGGATATCCGGCGGATACAGGCCATCAAGGAAGGCGATGTAGTTGTCGGCTCCCGCACCCGCGCCAAAATCGTAAAGAACAAAGTTGCCGCGCCCTTCCGCGAAGCCGAATTCGATATCGTCTACGGGGAAGGCATCTCGCGTGAAGGGGATCTCATCGACCTCGGCGTGGATAAGGGCATCATCGAGAAGAGCGGGACATGGCTCAGCTACGGCGGCGAACGCATGGGCCAGGGCCGCGAGAACGCGCGGATTTTCCTGAAGGAGAACAAGGATATTCGCGACAAACTCGAAAACGCGCTGCGCAAGAATCTCGGCATCGCACAGCCTGGCAATTCCAACGCCGCCGCTGCGCCGGGCTCCAATGGCCACCCCGCCGCGCCTGCGCAAGCTGAGAAGCCGCCGATGAAGGCGGCTGCGGCTGCTGCGGGAGCGGATGCTTCCAAGGCGCGCCCCACGCGGTAAGAAGAAGGCAAGCTCAAATGCAAAGGGCCCTTCCGCGCTTCGGCGGAGGGGCTCTTTGTGTTTTACTGCTGATAGACTTTTAAGTGTGAGATCAGGGGGAATTGTGGCCGGTCACAATGACATTGTGAGGGAATCGTTCACGACGCAGGCGGCGGCGTTTGCGGCGAATCCGTGGGTTTCGGATGAAGAGCGCATCCGGCGATTGGTTAGCGCCGCCCATTTGACCGGCAATGAGCGAGTCTTGGACATCGCCACGGGGCCCGGCTACATCGCCGAAGCGTTTGCGGGTGTTGCGCGCGAAGTGGTGGGAATCGATCTTACGGACGCCATGCTGGCGATCGCGATCGAGCGGACGAAGCAGCGGGGCGTTTCGAACGTTTCTTTTCGCGCTGGCGACGCGGAAAAGTTGCCGTTTGAAAACGAGCAGTTCGATGTGGTGGTATGCCGGCTGGCGCTGCATCACGTTCGGGAGCCGCTGCAAGTGCTGCGCGAAATGACGCGAGTTTGCCGGGTGGGCGAAACTGTTCTTGTGGAAGACATTTACGCGAGCGAGCATCCGGAACGAGCCGCGCATCAGGATTGCTGGGAGAAGCTGCGCGATCCCTCGCATGTGCGCACGCTCCCTCTGAGCGAACTTCTGCAACTCTTCTGCAATGCAGGTCTGGAGACCGAGGCGGTTAGTACGGCGGAAGATTTAACGCCGGAAGTGGAACGCTGGCTGGCCACTACAAAGGTTGCGCCGGAGCAGGCGGCGGAAGTCCGTCGCCTGCTGGAGGAAGACCGGATACAGGATTTGAGTGGTACCCGGCCGTTTCAAGATGAGATGGGGCGACTTTGCTTCCACGCACGGACGGCGATAGTGACTGGCCGCAAGTTGCGATAGGGAATTGAGCCTGTCCGGACGGCCAGCCGTTCAAAACAAAGCACATAGCCTCGTACTAGACCATTACGGCTATTGCGGGGAAGGCCATGCAGGCCTAAAATATGTCTCATCGTGAGAGCGGGTGTTCCTCTCCGGAACGGGGAACGACCGACACGGCGTAGCTAAGTTGCATCAAATGATGAGCATCGCCACTTGGCCTAGAGGATGCACTAAAGAATAGAGACGCGACATCTTGGAATGCGGGGCTTGGCGGTCACGAACGATTCTGGCAGATGCAGGTTGACCGGATGGGCAAGCTAGGTAAACATTGCGCCCCCTGAAGTAGGTTGTGGAAAATTTGGATTTGAGGTGGAAACGGTGAAGCGTTTGAAGAATGCGATGCGAGTTAAGGAAGCGCGATTGTGGATGCAGGCGCTTGCTTGCCTCGGGAAATCGATGAAGTCGGCGCTGGCGTTCCTGCTCGCGGTAATTCTAGTGGCGCCGGTTTCTGCTGCGCCTGGCGGAAAAGCTGCGGCCAAGTCCCCTACGC
>JAYVMO010000162.1:0-2208 GCA_043758915.1 Acidobacteriota bacterium
AATCGCGCGAAGCATTCACAACGCGCTCTATTTTTACGGTGATTCCGGGTTGGAGCGTGGGTACATGCGGACCGGAGCATGATCCCCGACTCAGTCCGCCTGGCGCTTCCACGTCGCCCGAATCTGGATGCGCAGTATTACGCTGCGAGTGTACGCTGTCAAGAGAAAATCACAAAATCTAGCTAATTTTTTTCCAATACGTCTACATCTTGTGGTGCTGTTACGCGTCACCCTACAGTCTTCCGCCTCTTTCGCTCCCCGCTCCTTCCCCGTAAACTCTTTATGTACAATTCCCTATGCGTTCTTTTCTTTTCTTCATCACGTTTTTTTTCCTGGGCTCACTTCCTTCGCTGTCTGTCGCGCAAACTGCCGCCATCGCCCCGGCAACCGCTCCCGCTCGGGAAATTCCCGCCGCCTTTGGAGAAAAAATCGCCGTTCGCGGCGTGCACAACGCGGGAAAAATCAACGATCATCTTTTTCGCGGCTCACAACCCGACGTAATCGGCCTGTCGGAACTAAAAAATCTTGGCGTCAACACCATCGTCGATCTCCGCAAGGAAGCTTCCGCCACGCTGAATGAAGAAAAAGCCCGAGCCGCAACCATCGGGGTTCGCTTTATTTCCATTCCTCTCGGAGGTTTTTCCAATCCCACCTCCGAGCAGCTCGCGCAATTCCTGGCGCTCTTTCGCGAAGATCCCCAGCCAAAGATTTTTGTGCATTGCCAGTTCGGCGAGGACCGCTCCGGCGTCTTCATCGCCGCCTATCGCATCGCTTATGACCATTGGACCGCCGACCAGGCGGTGGCCGAAATGCTGCACTTTGGCTTCAATCACAACTGGCATCCCGCCATGCGGGCTTACGTTCACAGCCTCCCGGACCGCCTGCAATCGGATGCCATCTTGAAAAATTCCATCGCCGCATCCAGCCCCGCAACACCGGCGGCAACTCCGTAGTCCTTCCTCTCCAGTACTTTGGTACTCTTCCTGCCGTGACTCCCGCTTCATATCCTCAACATCCCTCTCGCTGTACTCTTCCCCTGTAGTCGTGTCCTTCGCGCTTAGCTCCTCGCCTGAAGGGCGGAGATAACTCATTTGAACGTTGGCCGCTACGAAATTAGGGAAACGCTGGGCGCTGGCGCAAATAGCCAGGTAGTGCGCGCCTATGACCCCATGATCGACCGGGGAGTAGCCATCAAGCTTTTCCCACCCGAAATTGCCCGCGGTGAAGCACGCGCTAAATTCCTTCGTGAAGCCCGCGTCGTCGGCAAACTCTCCCATCCCGCCATTGTTACGCTGCACGATATGGGGATCGACGAATCCACCATGACCCCGTACCTGGTGATGGAACTGGTGGATGGCCAGCCGCTGGAGAGAATCATCGCAAAAGGGAGCGTGCCATTCGCTTCTGCTTGCGCCTGGGCCGCGAATGTGGCCGTTGCGCTTTCCGTCGCGCACCGCAACGCCGTCATTCACGGCGATATCAAGCCTGCCAACATCTTGATCACCACAGACAATCGCGTGAAGCTCACCGACTTCGGCATGGCGCGCTTAGCCAGCCATCAGGGCGCGGATTCATCACTTTTCGGCACGCCCGCCTACTGGTGCCCGGAACAGATTCACGGCCGGCCGCAAGACGCCCGCTCCGACATTTTTTCGTTGGGCGTCGTTCTGTATGAAATGCTAACCGGTGTCTCCCCGTTTGCCGGTAACTCCTTACAAGCCGTCTGCAACAACGTTCTTTCCTCTTCCCCGCAACCGCCTTCGCACGCCAACCCCTCCATTCCCACGCCGCTCGACGACATTGTGGCCGCATGCCTCGCGAAAAATCCGCAACAGCGTATGCCGACCGCCGAAACACTCGCCGATCAGCTCTTCCCTCTCGCTCGGCGTAAACCAACCGCGGCTCCGGCCGCCATGGTTGACTCAATTCCGCGCTCGCGCATGGCACGGCTGCTCCGCTCCGCCTAAACCGCACAGCACTTATTAAATCAGTATCAATTGCCAGTGGTTATTCGTAGCGCAGCGCTTCCACGGGGTCCAGCTTGGCTGCCTTGATTGCCGGCCACACGCCAGCAACAAGCCCAATGCTCACACTGATGGTGATCCCTGCAGCGGCTGCCCACAGCGGAACCGATCCCGGCCACTGCAAGGTCACGCGAACCAGAAACACCAGCGCATTCACCAGAATCAGCGCAATAATTCCGCCCAT
>JAYVMO010000163.1:0-3447 GCA_043758915.1 Acidobacteriota bacterium
GGTGCGGATTTTTGATTACCAACAAGATATTCAATTCAATCGGTACTTCGTCTTTCCCTTCTGGCATAGTGCGAACTGGTGTACGATGACCAGAGGAGGATCCTCATGTCAGCGCTGGATTGGTCACAATGCCCCTCCGTCGAAAGCATCCCGGGAAAGGTAAGCGGCGCCTGGGTCTTCCGTGGTACGCGCATGCCGGTCGCCACCGTCTTTGAAAATCTTGAAGCAGGTGCCAGCATCGAAGACATCATGGAATGGTTCGACCTGAGTCGAGAACAAGTCACAACGGTCCTGGATTTTGCCGCGCGCAGCCTCGAAGCTCCTGCTCACCGCTAGATGCTCATTCTCTTTGACCACGGCGCGCCGGCGCCTCTGCGCTTGTGCCTAACCCGCATTTCTCACCAGGAAAATGCATCGCTCGCATGGCTCCCTTGCAGCCACGGTCATCCTGAGCGCAGCGAAGGATCTCAACTGATCCACACTTCGTTTGTATGCAAGGGTCGCGATCGTTCGGATTCGGCGTCGTAGAATCCTTCGGATGACAACGCCTTCTCGCATCCGCCACGCTTGCGCTGCCTACCGTGGTAAGAAATCACGGTTAACGGACCACACGGTCAAAAAAACGAAAGACCTTGGTTGGGACAGGTTCGCAACGGCCTGCCTTTCTCCCGCTAAGCCTAAATAATTACTGGGGAACTTCGATCTGTAACAAGTGGGGTGGATTGGGGGCGTTTCCGAGCAACTTCACTGTATCTAGCGCGAAGGGGATGCTGTCTCCTCCTATTTCAAGCTGCAACCATTCCACTGTGCAATCCATAACCCTTGCGTCACTGTAAGCCCATGGATTTCTTTGCTGATTTGGGCTGGGGTTCGTAACGTACCGGCGCATCGAAATCCTCTGGTTTTTCCACTTCAGGATATCTCGAACCTTGCGTTCTCGCCTGTCGATGAGTCTCGGAAAAAGATCTTTACTTGCTTCGACAGTGCTTGATCCCTGTCTGACATATGCCGGTCCAGAAAAGTGTGGCCCGGCGGCGCTGCCGGGAACAATTATTACGACAAAACTCTGTCCGTTTTTTGCAACAATGCGCGTTTTGTAGCCGATGGGCGGATAAACTTGGGCTAACTTATCACGGATCGTTTTCTGTTGTGAGTCAAGATTATTTTGTGAATTCTCAATTGTCCCGTCGTCTTTCACTCCATAGAAAAGAATGCCTGGGGCGCCTTCCACAGAGCAAGAATTCGCAAAGGCCGCGCAGGTTTTAACGATATCTTTGCTGTCGTTAAGCGTTTTCTTCTCAACAAAGCTGTCCTCAGAGGAATCCAGTCGCTGGAGTATGTCAGCATCTGAAATGTCAAAAGTGTTCAAGCGGGCATTATATGTGAAGTGCTCCGCGAAAAGAGGGACAATCCTCTTGCGGGATTCCTCGCATAGAAATCTGAATGGCCTCATTGCTATCGACCCGAATAGCGTTGCTCTTTCCACGGATCGCCATGCGCGTGATAACCATTCCTCTCCCAAAACCCCAGCCGGTCGTGGTCCAGCAGCATAAACCCGCGCACCCACTTCACGCTTTTCCACGCATACAATTGCGGCACGATCAGCCGCACCGGCCCGCCATGCTCCGCCATTAGCGGCTCCCCGTCGTGTTCGAACGCAAACAACACGTCCGGCCGCAATAAATCCGCCAGCGGCACGTTCGCCGTGTAGCCCTCTTCCGCCAGCACCAAGGCGAACTCCGCCTCCGCTTTCGGCTTCACCAGTTTCATCACCTCGGTGAACAGCACGCCTTTCCAGCGGTTATCCAGCCGGCTCCAGCGCGTCACACAATGAAAATCCGACCGGGTCTCCGTCTGCGGCAGCGCGCGAAACTCTTCCCACGTCAGCCGCACCGGCTCTTGGCCGGGACTCCTCACCACGTTTGCTAGTCCAAGTCCAGCACTGGCCAGGATGGTTTGTCATCCTTGGGAGTCGAGGAATCTCACTTGAAACTCACGAAGTTCCGTTGTAATTTCCCGAATACCGTTGTTCCTCGAACCTTTCGCGCGGTTTTATCTAACTCTGCTCTCTTCGCCTCAGGAAACGTGCCGGGCGATAAACTCTGCGGCGACCTGCCCGAGTTCCTGCCCTCGGTCTTCTTGCAGAAAATGGCCAGCTCCATGAATGGTCACATGCGCCTCACGCGCCGCGCCCGGCACGAGCCTTTGCAGAACGCGCTCTCCGCCACGCGTCACCGGATCCGCATCGCTGAAGGCCGTGAGAAACGGCTTGTTCCACGCGCGCAGCGCTTCCCAAGCCCGGCGATTCGCTTCCGCCGCTGGATCATCCGGAGTCGTTGGCACCAGCCTCGGAAACGCTCGCGGGCCCGCTTTGTAGCTCTCTTCTGGAAAAGGTGCGTCATAGGCCGCCACCACCTCGGCTGCGAGCTTCGTCCGGCAGCCAGAGCGTACGATCAGGCCGATGGGCAGCCAGGGAGTCCAACGGGCAAACGTTCGCCAGATGTAAAACGCCACCGGCAATTTCTGATCCCCTGTGGGCAGCCCGCCATTAGCGATCACCACCCGTTCAAAGCGCTCCGGGTTCTCCGCCGCGAGCCGCAGCCCCAGCAGCGAACCCCAGTCCTGGCCAAACAGAGTGATGCTTCGCAGATCGAGCGCCCGCAGCCAGCCCGCCATCCAATCCATGTGCCGCTGGAACGAATAATCCGCAACTTCCGCGGGTTTGTCCGAGCGGCCAAAGCCCACCAGATCGGGAGCCAGCACGCGGTGCCCCGCAGCCACCAGCACGGGGATCATTTTTCGGTACAGGTACGACCAAGTGGGCTCCCCGTGCAGCAGCAGCACCGGGTTCGCGCCTCGGGGTCCTTCGTCCACATAGTGGATGCGCAAGCCATCCACTTCCTCGTAATGCGGCGCAAAAGGAAAATCCGGTAGATGGGCAAATCGCTCTTCCGGCGTGCGCAGGATTTTCATCTCACATCTCCTCTTTGTTGCTCAGCGCCATGCAGCGCTTATCCCGCCCTCCGTTCGTTGCGATGCAACATGCGGACGAGAACAGTCGCTGGCAGCCAGCCGAAAGCGGATTCAGCCCCTGGAATTCCCCTGTTCTTTCCAGGAATCCCGGTACTCGTGATACCCGCCCGCTCCCAGAAGCCCATCCGGTCGTGATCAAGCAGCATGAACCCGCGTACCCACTTTACGCTTTTCCACGCATACAAATGCGGCACAATCAGCCGGGGGGGCCGCCGTACAGTAGCACAGACTTCAGTCCGTGCTCTTTTACGTGGGACGACGCACCAGTCACGAGCAAGAGTCCCTCTTCCCCCGTGCTATGATTTCACTTCGCTCCAAGAAAGCGAGCAACGCATGACCGCACGCATTCTCGACGGCCTCAAAATCCGCGACCAGATTTTCGCCGAGCTGAAGGACGAAATCTCCCTGCTTACG
>JAYVMO010000164.1:0-14359 GCA_043758915.1 Acidobacteriota bacterium
GGCAACGCCACCGTGGGAGTGGACTGTTATCCCCTGGAGGTTCGGGGAGACGAACTCTTCGTGGATTTGGGCTAAATCCTACGTAACTCACAGATAATAAATAGGTTAGTGGAAACCTAACGAAACAACGTCAGCTTGGGCGCTTCCCCTTTCTTCACCCTCAATCCCACTTAACCCTAATATTTTGTTTCGCTTTTTCCCCGTCACCGTGTATATTGCTGCCGACTCGAAGCCTCGATGGCCAATCCGACTGCCCAACGACACTACTTTATCTTCACCGCCGACCCGCATCACTATCACTGGGACACGCTTTTCGTTAAAGGCAAGGAAATGTGGCACGGTGCCAGCTCCAAGCCGGACGCGATTCGGACGCTCAAACAGGTGCGCAAGGGCGACCGCGTGTTGTGTTACCACGCGGCGCCGGAACGCTCGATCTATTCGATCGCGGAAGTGACGCGCGATCCGTACCCCGACCCGCACGATCGTGAGGGGAAGAATCTGGTGGCCGACCTGCGCGCGTTTGAGAGGCTTCCAAGACAAGTTTCGCTGGCCGAGCTGCGCGGGAATCCCGCGCTCAAGAAAGTGAAGCTGCTGAAGAACGTGCGGCTGATCGTTTCCGCGATTACCGACGTCGAGTATCTGGAAATACTGCGCATGGCGGGAATCGTGCCGATGCCGGGAGTTCCGCTGCCCTGACGCGGGCTTCTTAGCCGCGGCTAGGCCAACGAGTGCTTCCACACTGTCTGCTTCAAAAGGTTTACCGAGGTGAAGGATGGCTGTTTCCGGCCGTTCGAGTGTTTTCGCCGTCTGCCTGGCTGCTTTTATGACTTTGCTTCCACAAAATCCGTGCCAGGATGCTCTCCTGGAAGGCGTGCCTTCCGGGAAGACGCGCGTGCTCGATCTGAGTTACGCCATTGGCGACAAGCTGGTGCCCTGGCCGGGAGATAAACGCTGGTTCGAGGCCCAAGTCAACGCCACGGTCGAAAAAAACGGCTACTTCACGCGAAGCTTCTGGATGCTGGAGCATTACGGAACGCATCTGGATGCGCCGGCGCATTTCCCGCCGGGGAAGGCCACCGTCGATCAGATTCCCGCGAAACAATTGTTCGGGCCGGCGGTTGTGCTGGATGTGCGGGCCGAGGGCGCGAAGGGCGCGGACTACCAGCTTCCCGCCGCCGCAGTCGAGCAGTGGGAGAAGCGCCACGGAAAGATTCCCGAAGGAGCCATCGTGCTTCTTCGCACAGGATGGGCTTCCCGCTGGCCGGATGTGCAGCGCTATCGCAACCAGGATGCGCAGGAGAAGATGCACTTCCCCGGATTTTCCGCCGACGCTGCCAAGCTGCTGCTCGAGCGCAAAGTCAGCGGGCTGGGCTGCGACACGCTGAGTGTGGATTATGGGGCGTCGGGGGATTTTGCCGTGCATCATCTGGCTCTGGGAGCGGGGTTGTATCACCTCGAGAATCTCGCGGATTTGAGCGCGCTGCCGGAAGCGGGAGCATTTCTCGTGGTGGCGCCGATCAAGCTGCAAGGTGGTTCCGGCGGGCCCGTGCGGGTGTTTGCTCTCCTTCCCTGAGCGAAGAGAATAGGAACTGCATACAACATTTTGCGTGCTTCATACGTCTGAAGAGATGAGTTGCTCCCTGAGGGTGGTTCCATGAGATCAAGCTGGATTCGCATTGCCGCAGTTGCGATGTTTTGGTTGTTGGCCCCCGCAGCGCCGCGGACGGCAGCCCAGGAGTATCCGGTTGCCGAGCGCACACTCAAGAATGGAATGAAAGTGCTGGTGCAGCCGGACCACAGCATTCCCAACGTGGCGCTGTACATTTTCTACCGCATCGGTTCGCGCAACGAGCGGCCCGGCACCACGGGACTCTCTCATTTCTTCGAGCACATGATGTTCAATGGCGCGAAGAAGTACGGGCCGGGCGATCTGGACAAGGTGATGGAAGCCAACGGCGGCTCGAACAATGCCTACACCACTCGCGACGTGACCGTTTACCAGGATTGGTTTCCGCACTCCGCGCTTCCGCTGATTTTCGATATGGAGGCCGACCGCATCCGCGACCTCAGTTTCGATCCGCAAAAGATTCAGTCCGAGCGCGGAGTGGTGGCTTCGGAGCGCCGCTTGCGCACGGATAATAACGACAATGGCCTGCTCAACGAGCAATTGTGGGCCACCGCGTTCCTGGCGCATCCCTATCAATGGCCGGTGGTCGGCTGGATGAGCGACATCGAGCACTGGAAGCTCGATGACCTGAAACACCATTTCGAAATGGGCTATTCGCCGAACAACGCGACCATGGTCGTGGTGGGCGATGTGACCTCCGGCGAAATTTTCCAGCTCTGCGAAAAATATATCGAGCCTATTCCTTCTCACGCGCCGCCTCCGCCGGTGACCACCATCGAACCGGAACAGTTGGGCGAGCGGCGCCTGGTAGTGCACAAGCGCGCGGAGCTGCCACTGCTGCAGATCGGTTATCACGTTCCGCGGACCAACAGCGCGGACTTTTTCGCGCTGAACATTCTGCGCACCATCCTGTATCGAGGGGAAAGCTCCCGGATGTACCAGCGCCTGGTGGATAAGGACCAGATCGCGCTGGGCGTGAACTCTTTTGCGAGCCAGGCGTTTGATCCGACGTTGGAGGTTATCTTCGCGCAACCCAAGCAGGGAGTGGACCCGCAAGCCTGCGAAAAAGCGATCTACGAAGAGCTGGAAAAGGCTAAGAATGCGCCGGTCACCGGCCAGGAGCTGGAAAAGGCCAAGAACATCCGGCTGTCCGAGTTTTATCATCAGATGCAGACGATCAACGGGCGGGCCAACACCATCGGTTCGTACGAAGTATTTTTCGGCGACTACAAGAAACTTTTCGAAGTGGCGAAGAACTATGCGGCGGTAACCAAGGAAGATGTGCAGCGCGTGGCCAAGACGTATTACGGCGCGAACAACCGCACCGTAGCCACGCTGATCCCTGACGACGCGGAGAAACCAAAACAATGAGACTCAAAAAATACGCCGTCCGCCTTTCCGCGCTCGCCATCGTATTTCTGCTTGCCGCTGGCGCCCTGCCCGCGCAATCCATCCATCTGCCTCCGCATGAAAAAGTAGTGCTGAAAAATGGGCTGACCCTGCTGCTCCTCGAGAAGCATGGCGTGCCGCTGGTAAGCTTTTCGGCCATCGTCAAGGCCGGCGCGGCCGCCGATCCCGCCGGGCAGGCGGGTCTGGCTTCCGTCACCGCGGACTTGCTGCGCAAGGGCACGAAAAAGCGCACGGCGCAACAGTTTGCCGCCGAACTGGATTACATCGGGGGCTCCTTCGACACCGGTGCCGGCGCTGATTTCACCAGCGTCTCGGCGGAATTTCTTTCCAAGGACCTCGCGTCCGGGCTGAATCTTTTTGCCGATGCGCTTCTTCACCCGGCGTTTCCCCAGAGCGAAGTGGATAAACTACTGGCGCAAAATTTGGATGGAGTGAGAGGCGCCAAGGACAACCCGCTGGCTGTCCTCGGCGATTACTACCAAGGCTATCTTTACGGCGCACATCCCTACGGGCATCCGCAAGGCGGGGACGAAATCTCGCTGAAACGAATTCATCGGGATGCCATCGTGAAGTTTTACGAGACAAACTTCGTGCCGGGGAACACCATCCTTGCGGTTGCCGGCGATTTTCAAGCCGCGGAGATGAAAAAGAAGCTGGAAGACGTTTTCGGGAGTTGGGAGGCGAAGCCCGTTCCGCGCGTTGCCATCCCGGCTGCGGCGCCGGTGAAAGGGAAGCGGCTCCTGCTGATCGACAAACCCGACGCTACGCAATCCTATTTCAGCATCGGGAATGTCGGGATCGCGGCGAATGATCCCGATCGCGTGGCCATCGAAGTTGTCAACACGGTCTTCGGCCAACGATTTACCTCCATGCTCAACGAAGCATTGCGCGTCGAATCCGGACTCACCTACGGGGTAAATGCGAGTTTTGAATCGCGCAAAGTGCCCGGGCCGTTCGCGATCTCCAGCTTTACGAAAAACGCGACCACCGCCCAGGCCATCGACCTGACGCTGCAAGTTCTGACGAAACTTCACAAAGATGGCTTGACGGCGGAGCAGCTTGCTTCGGCCAAGGCTTACATCAAGGGACAGTTTCCTCCCTCGATCGAAACGTCCGGGCAGCTTGCCTCGGTGATTGCCTACTACGAGTTCGCGGGGCTTGGCGACGACGAGATCAATCAATTGGAAGCGCGAGTGGATGCCGTGACGCCGGAGATCGCGCGCGAGGTAATCCAGAAACATTTTCCGCTGGAGAATCTTGTTTTCGTGGTGATTGGCAAAGCCTCGGCCATTGGTCCGGCGGTGGAGAAGTACGCCGAAAAGCGCGACGCGCGGGCGATCGAAGAACCCGGTTTCTGGCCGCCGCCCGCGGCGCAGTAGTAGCGCGAGAATTCCGTTCACTCTGGCTCAGGGTAGTCATTTTATTTCTGGAGGAAATATGCGCGGTCGTATTCATCTTTTAATCGCCGGGCTTTTGCTCGTCGCGCTCGCCCTTGCGGGTGTGGCGGACGCCGCCGAAGAGGCGCCGCTGCTCGTGCAGTCTCCCACTCTCAGCCGCACGCAGATCGTCTTCGCTTACGGCGGCTATCTCTGGAGCGTGCCGCGCGCAGGCGGCGAGTCTCGGCAGCTCACCACCGGCGGCCACGAGAGCGGCCCGGAGTTTTCTCCGGACGGAAAATGGATTGCCTTCACGGGCGAGTACGACGGGAACATCGACGTGTTCGTGATGCCCGCCGAAGGCGGCGAGCCTCGGCGGCTCACCTGGCATCCCGGCGCGGATTTCGCCATTGGCTGGACTCCGGACAGCAAGAAAGTGCTCTTTGGCTCGGCTCGCGAGGCGTACGCCGACATCCACCGGCTCTATACCGTGCCCGCCGAAGGCGGCGTGCCGGAGGCGCTGCCCATGTGGCGCGCCGAGGACGGCTGGTATTCGCCCGATGCCTCGCGCATCGCCTACGTGCCCAACGAGAAATGGCAAGTTGCCTGGAAGCGCTACCGCGGCGGACAGACGACACCCATCTACCTCGTGAAGCTCAGCGATCTTTCGCTGGAAAAATTGCCGCGGGAGAATTCGAACGATAGCCATCCCGTGTGGGTCGGCGACAAGGTTTATTTTCTTTCCGACCGCAACGGGCCCGTGACGCTTTTTTCCTACGATACGAAGTCAAAAACCGTCAAGCAGGCCCTGGAAAACAAAGGACTCGATTTGAAATCGCTTTCCGCCGGGCCGGATGCCCTGGTGTACGAACAATTCGGCGGGATTTATCTTTTCGATCCGAAAAACGGAAAAGCGCATAGGGTCGAAGTACATATCGCGGCCGACTTGCCGGCTACGCGCCCGCACTACGAAAAAGTAGCGAAGAGAATTTCGAATGCCGCGATTTCCCCATCGGGAGCGCGCGCGGTATTCGAAGCGCACGGAGAAATTCTGACCGTGCCCGCGGAGAAGGGCGACGTTCGCAACCTCACGCGCACCACCGCCGTCGCCGAACGCGACCCGGCGTGGTCGCCCGATGGAAAGCAGATCGCCTTCTTCTCCGATGAATCCGGCGAATACGCGCTGCACATCGCCGATCAATCGGGCCTCGGCGCAGTCAAGAAAATCAATCTCGGGAATCCTCCTTCTTTTTTCTACGGCCCCACCTGGTCGCCGGACAGCAAGAAAATTTCCTACACCGACAAGCGCCTGAATCTTTGGTACGTGGATGTGGAAAAGGGAACTCCCGCGAAGGTGGATACGGAGAGGTGGGAAGATCCCGCCTCTTCGATGGATCCCAGCTGGTCGCCGGATAGCAAGTGGCTCACTTACACAAAAATCCTGCCGAACCATTTGCACGCCGTGGAAGTCTTTTCGCTGGAGACCGGCAAGAGCGCTCAACTCACCGACGGGCTGAGCGATACGCGCTACCCGGTGTTCGATAAGAACGGAAAGACGCTTTATTTCACGGCCAGCACGGACGTCGGTTTGTCGGTGGGCTGGCTCGATCTATCCAGCTTTCAGCGGCCCGTTTCGCGCAGCGTTTACGCCGTGGTTTTGAAGAAGGGCGATCCCTCTCCCGTGCAACCGGAAAGCGATGAAGAAAAAATCTCCGCAGACAAATCCGCGGATTCCTCGAAGGACAAAGACGCCGGCAAAGCCAAAGAGGACGACAAAACAAAAGCCGCCGACAAAGCTAAGGATAGCGACAAGGGTAAAGAAGGCGAGAAGAAAGAAGAACCTGTTACCGTCACCATCGACTTCGATCAGATCGGCCAGCGCGTCGTGGCCATGCCCATCAAAGCGGCAAATTACATCGGCCTTGCCGCCGGGAAGACCGGGATTCTCTACCTCATCGAGTTGCCCGCGGTGCCTTCTCTTACGGAGCCGACGCCAACCTCCGTATCGAAATTTGACCTGAGCACGAGAAAAACGGAGCCGTTCCTCAGCGGCATCAATTCTTTCGCGATTTCCGCCAACGGCGAAAAGGTTTTGTATCACCAGGGGAAGGGGCCGTCGTGGTTCATCGCCGGCACCGCGATCACGCCCAAGCCGGGCGATGGCGCCTTGAAGCTCGAAGGCCTGGAAGTGTACGTCGATCCCCGCGCCGAGTGGAACCAGATGTATCACGAGGTCTGGCGCATCCAGCGCGATTTCTTCTACGACCCCAATCATCACGGTTTGAACATCGCGGCGGCGGAGAAGAAATACGCGCCGTATCTGAAGGGCGCGGGCGGCCGTGCCGATGTCAATCATCTGTTCGAGGAAATGCTCGGCGAGCTGACCGTCGGGCACATGTTCATCCGTGGCGGCGACTTGCCGGAATCCAAACACGTGAACGGCGGCCTGCTGGGCGCCGACTACAAAGTGGAAAACGGGCGGTACCGTTTCGCGCGCATCTACAATGGAGAAAATTGGAACCCCCAGCTGCGCGCGCCGCTGACGCAGCCGGGCGTGGACGTCAAGGTTGGCGACTATCTGCTGGAAGTAAATGGCCGGGAAGTGCGCGCGCCCGTCAGCGTCCATAGCTATTTTGAAAACACTGCCGGCACGCAGATCAAAATCAAAGTCGGGCCGAGCGCGGACGGCAAGGACGCGCGGGAAGTCACCGTAATTCCGCTACCCAGCGAGTTTGCGCTGCGCAACCGCGCTTGGGAAGAAGACAACCGCCGCAAAGTCGACGAACTGAGCGGCGGAAAAGTGGCCTACGTCCACGTTCCGGATACCAATGTCGGCGGCTACCTCAATTTCAACCGCTTCTACTTTGCGCAGGTCGGCAAGCAGGCGGCGGTCATCGATGAGCGCTACAATCACGGCGGGCAGGTTGCGGACTACCTCATCGACATGCTCGAGCGTCCGCTGCGCAATTGCGCTATTTCGCGCGAGGGCGAAACGTTCTGCTCCCCGCTGGCGCAAATCTACGGCCCCAAAACCATGATCATCAACGAAATGTCCGGCTCCGGCGGCGATGCGCTTCCCTGGATGTTCAAGCAGGACAAGATCGGCCTGCTGGTTGGCACGCGCACCTGGGGCGGCCTGGTCGGCATCTATGGCTATCCGCCGCTCATGGATGGCGGCGGTGTCACTTCGCCGCGCGTGGCGATTTACGGTCTGCACGGCGAATGGGAAGTGGAAAACCACGGCATCGCGCCGGATATAGAAGTGGAAAACGATCCGGCATCGGTCGCCTCCGGCCACGACGCGCAGTTGGAGAAAGCCGTGCAAGTCACCCTGGAAGCCCTGAAGAAAAACCCCGTGGTGATCCCGGAGCATCCGCCGTATCCGAATTATCACAAAAAATAAAATTACTGCGAACGCGCGGGGCGGCGTCATTTGCCGCTCCGTTTCGTTTTTCAACGCGTTGCAAACAGACTGCCAGGCGAAGTAAGGCGTCTCCGGCCCTCCGCCGGTTCCGGCAAGCGGCAGTGATGTGATATTTTGTTGGCGATCCCTTCATGCCGGAACTTCCCGAAGTCGAAACCGTAGCGCGAGGATTGCAACGCACCATTCCGGGGAGACGCATTTTGTCCGTGACGCTGGGGAAAACGGATTTCATCGACAATCCCTCCGCGCTCGAAGAAAATCTTCCTGGGCGCACCATCGAAAAGGTCGAGCGCTACGGAAAATTCATGCTGCTGCGGCTTTCGCCACCGCAAGGCGCGGTGAATAGCGATGCTCTGCCCGCGTCGCTCCTGGTGCACCTTGGAATGACCGGGAATCTCGCGCCCAACGCTGCCGCCGAGCCGCGCGTAAAGCATACCCACGTCTGCTTGCTGCTCGATGATGGCCGCGAGCTTCGGTATACCGATGCGCGGCGTTTCGGACGCATCGCCTATTTGCCGGAGAGTTCGCTGGCGGAGGAGCTCCGCCCGTTTGGCGCGGACCCTCTCGAAGTGGGAGTGGAAGAATTCACGCAACGCTTGCGGTCGCGGCGCGCGCGCGTCAAAGCGCTGCTGCTGGACCAGGGCGTGTTGCGCGGCGTCGGCAATATCTATGCCGACGAGAGTTTGTGGCGGGCAAAAATTCATCCGGCGCGCCTCGGGGCCGAGCTTAGCAAAAAACAAACCGTGGCGCTGCGCCGCCTGCTGCAGGAGATTCTGCGGAAAGCCATCGTGATGCGCGGTTCCTCGATCTCCGATTTCCTTGACGCCGAGGGCCAGCCGGGAGAATATCAGCGGCACCATCGGGCTTACGGGCGCGAAGGAAAAGCGTGTTACCGCTGCGGTGCGCTGATCCGGCGCGCGATTGTCGCTGGCCGGAGCAGTTATTTTTGCCCCAAGTGCCAGCCGGCGCCGCGCGGTTGCTGTGCCTTGCCTCTGGCATCCTTCACGAAGAAAAGCAGAGCAGCGGAAGAACGTCCGAGGCGGAAGAAACCGCGAAACGCGTAACCAGGATTGCAGCGTCTAAGGGGAGAAGCCGCACGGCCACGGCTCAAACCAGGTGCAGCGGGCTGTTCGCAGACAAAACTATCTTTTCGGGGCGCAATCGATTTTTCGAGTGGAGGAAGACGGAATGAATTCACGTCGAGTGGCTGTATTTGTGTTCGCCGCGGCAGCTATCATAGTCCTCATCGGGGTGCGCGCGGGGTTGGCGCGGCCCGCGCCGGACGACACCAATCCATTCGCAGCGGCGGATAACCAAATCCTGATCGAGATTCACGACCACAGCGAGGCCATGCAGAACCTCGAGCATCTTTCGGACGCTATCGGCCCGCGGCTCACTGGCTCGCCCCAGCTCAAGAGCGCCAATGACTGGACCGCGGAAATGTTCCGCAAGTATGGGCTGACCAACGTGCACCTCGAACCCTGGATTATCGCGCATTCCTGGACGCGCGGAACGGCGCGCGCGCGCATCGTCTCTCCCACCGGGCATCCGCTCACGATTGCCGCTGCCGGCTGGTCGCCCAGCACGCCGGGCGCGGTGCGTGGCGCAGTCGTCTATTTCGATGCCAGGAAAAAGCAAGATTTCGCAAAGTTTCGCGGCAAGCTCAAAGGCGCCATCGTCATCTACCAGGAGCCGGCCAGCCTTTCGCCGCCCAAACCGGAAGATCCCAATGCCGAACTGATTCATCCCATGCAAGCGCCGCCGAGTCCGAAGGGACAACCCGCCTTACCCTCGCCCTTTGCCGCGTTCATCCAAGCGGCCCGCGCGCGCTCCGCATTTTTCAAGGACGAGGGCGTCGCGGTGGTCCTACGCGATTCGAATAAGCCTCACGGTTTGCTGAACATGACCGGCATCGGCGGCGAGAAATTTGACATCGGCGCGATTCCCACGGCGTTTATCACCGGCGAAGGCTACCGCATGCTCTTCCGCATGCTGAAGCACGGACCCGTGGAAGCCGAAATCGAAATGACCAATTCCTTCAGCGCTAAACCGGCGGAAGTCTACAACACCGTCGCGGAGATCAAAGGCAGCGACAAGTCCGGCGAAGTGGTCATGCTCGGCGCGCACCTGGATTCCTGGGATCTCGGGACCGGCTCGACCGACAACGGCACCGGCTCGATGGCCGTGCTGGAGGCCGCACGCACGCTGGCCAAGCTGAATCTGAAGCCCAAGCGCACCATCCGTTTCGTGCTCTTCAGCGGAGAAGAAGAAGGCCTGGTGGGCTCCAAGATGTACGTCAAGGCTCACGAGAACGAGCTGGATAAAATTTCCGGAATTCTCGTGCACGACACCGGCACCGGCCGCGTCCTGACGCTCGGACTCCACGACAATTATCAGGACCGCGAGATGGTGGATCAGGTGCTTGCGCCCCTGCGCGAGCTGAAGCTGCTCGAACCGAGCATGCTGAGGCAATTTGGGACGGACCACAAATCGTTTGACGATGTTGGCGTACCGGGATTCTGGGTGATTCAAGACCGCGCGGAATATACGAAGACGCATCACAGCCAGTCCGATACTTTCGACAAAGTGTGGAAGGATGATCTGAATCAAGGCGCGCAGGTGCTGGCCGCCTGGGCGTACAACACGGCGCAACTGCCCACCATGCTGCCACGGCGTCCGCTGCCAGAGAAACCGACGGCCGAGACGGCGAAGGCTGCGATGCCCGCAGCCGAACCGCCCAAACCCGATCCGATCGAGGAAATGGACGCGAAAATTATGGAGCAGATAAAGACGGACCAGCCCGAGTTGAAGGCCAGCCTGCAGTACTTGACGGATCACATCGGGCCGCGGCTGACAGGCTCACCACAACAAATTCAGGCCAGCCACTGGACGGCGGACAAGTTCAAGGAACTTGGCCTCTCGAACGTGCATCTCGAGCCGTGGACCATCGCGAACAGTTGGACACGCGGCCCGGCGACGGGCCGTCTGATCGTTCCTGGAGATCACGGAAACGCGCCAACAGAGCAAATGTTGACGCTGGCCGCGACAGGATGGTCGCCCAGCACCAACGGAAAGCTGCGCGGACCTGTCGTGGGCCTCACTATCCAAAAAATCGAAGACCTGCAGAAATACAAAGGCAAGCTGAAAGGCGCGATCGTGGCACTCGGACAACCGGCGGAAATGGCGCCGCCACAGAATCCGCTGCTCACACCCTTTGCCGAGGAGAGCTTGCCCATCGCGCTGCCGAAGAGCGACAAACCGATGGACTTCAATACCTACATCCGCACGCTAATCGCCGAGATCATGTTCCTCTCGCAAGAAAAGGTCGGCGCGGTTTTGTTCGCATCCGAAAAGAGCTACGGATTGCTGAACATGTTTGCGGCCACGCGCAACTACCAGCCGGCACTTTTCCCTGCGGCTGTCATGACGCAAGAAAATCAGCGCCTGTTGTGGCGGCTGCTGGAGAGCGGGCCGGTGGAAGCGGAACTGAACATTCAAGGCACTTTCAGCGGAAAACCCGTCGAGGTTTACAACACCGTTGCGGAGATCAAGGGCGCCGAAAAGCCGGATCAGGTGGTGATTCTTGGCGCGCATCTCGACTCTTGGGACCTTGGCACGGGTGCAACGGACAATGGCACCGGCTCGATGGCAGTGATGGAGGCGGCGCGCGCGCTGCAAAAGCTCGGCGCGAAGCCCAAGCGCACCATCCGCTTCGTGCTCTTCACCGGTGAAGAAGAAGGGCTGGACGGATCGCGGGCCTACGTGAAAGCGCATAAGGACGAGCTCGGAAAAATTTCCGGCGTCCTGATCCACGACAGCGGCACGGGCAAGGTGTTGACCCTCGGGCTGATGGCGAATTACGACGCGCGCGAGACCATCGACCGCGTGCTGTATCCACTTGCAAAGGCCAAGGACGTTGGCCTTGCGGAACCGACCTTGCGCGTCGAAGGCGGATCGGATCACGTTCCGTTCGATGGCGCGGGCGTTCCGGCCTTCTGGTGCGTGCAAGACAATGTGGATTACGACAAGACGCACCACTCGCAGGCGGACACCCTCGACCGCGTGCGCTGGGATGATTTGACCGAGGGCGCGCAAGTCCTCGCCGTATTCGCTTACAATGTGGCGGAGTTGCCGGAGATGTTGCCGCGCAAACCGGCAAAGCCCGCGGAGCCGGACTCCTTCGAGTGAGACGCGAAGCTCTATGAGGGCGGTGCTGCAGAGGGTGAGCCGCGCGCGCGTGACGGTCGAGGGGCGCGTCACCGGCGAAATCGGCGCCGGGCTGATGATTCTGCTCGGCGTCGGCCGCGAAGACTCGTCCGCAGTTGCAGCGTCGATGGCGGAGAAAATTGCCAACCTGCGGATTTTCGAGGACGAGCAAGAAAAGATGAACCGCTCGCTGCTGGATGTGAATGGCAGCGCGCTGGTGGTTTCGCAGTTCACGCTCTACGGCGATGCGCGCGGGCAGCGGCGACCGAGTTTTATGGCCGCTGCTCCGCCCGAGCCAGCGAAGGCGTTGTACGAGGAATTTTGCGCCGCGCTGCGCGGTCTCGGCGTGACCGTGGCGACGGGAATTTTTCAAGCGATGATGTCGGTGGAGTTGGTCAATGAAGGTCCGGTCACAATCCTCCTCGATTCCGAAAAAACGTTCTAGTGGCGAGCACGCCATAATTGTGATGGCGGAGAAAATCCGGCGGCAGAATTCGCACGCGGCCCGGTGGATCGCAGCGCATGCACTGCGCGAATGGAAGAGCGGCGCCAGGCGAGCGCGGCTGCGCAGGTAGGCTGGGTGGACGGATGGAAAAGAACGCGGCACAGAGCGCAGTAAAAATCCGGCGCCCAAAGCGGAGCGACGCCGCGCGGCTCGCCGAGCTAAACACAGGGTCATAAGTAATTGCGCATCCGAAGAAGCCGGAAGCCAAAAAAACAGGGCTTTCTCTCGAACGATCCGCATATTGTTGTGACGCCATGTTTAACTGGAGAACTGGGGTATCCGACGACGGCCCGTGAGATGAATGCTCGGCTGTCCCAACTGACGCCAGCCAGGGATCACGCGGTGTTCGTGGCGGAAGCGGACGGCGGAGAGGCAGTCGGTTGGCTGCATGTGAGCGTTTCCTGTTTATTGGAGGTTCCGCGGCGCGCGGAAGTGAACGGCTTGATTGTGTCCGACCGGCAGCGGAGCCTGGGCGCCGGGGCGCGGCTGCTGGACGCTGCGGAAGCGTGGTCGCGCAAGAATAAATGCGTGAGCGTGTCGGTGCGCTCGAACGTGATCCGCGAGCGCGCCCATCAGTTTTACGAACGGCAGGGCTACGAGCATTACAAGACGCAGAAAGCATTCCGCAAGACGCTGTAATTTTTCCCGAAAAGCCTTCCTCCCTTTCCTCGTTACTCCCGCGAACCGCGGCGCAAGCGCAATTGGCGAAGTATATCGTATTACGATAGAATTGAATCATGGCGGGAGAAATCACCAGCAAGGAATACCAGGCGCTGGCGGAGCTGCGCACGCGCATCCGCCATTTCCTGCGCGAAGGAGACGCCGCGGCGCGGGCCGCGGGACTCGAGCCGCAACAATATCTCCTGTTGCTGGCGATTCGCGGGCTGCCGGAGACGCTGGAAGCGACGATTCGCACGCTGGCGGAGCGGCTGGCGCTGAAACACCACAGCGTGGTGGAGCTGATCGACCGGCTCGAGACGCACGGATATGTGCGCCGGAGCCGCAGCCAGGACGACCGGCGGCGCGTGCTGGTGTCGCTGCTGCCGCGCGGAGAAAAGCTGCTCGAGCAAGTGGCGCGGCAGCGCATCGAAGAACTGCGCGCGAGCGGAGCCGCTTTGATGAATGCGATCGGCGCCCTGCTGGAACGCAAATCGCGGAACGGTGAAGATGCGCGAGGCGCACGGAAAAGAGAAAGGCGAAAGTAGAGTGCACGATCTTGGCAAACTGATTTGAATGCTGGCTGGGCCGGTAGAGGCGGAGACTCCGGTCGCATCTTGAGAGACCCCGGTGCGGCTGGACGCGGGTGGCAGCGAAGCCGCAATTCCTCTGAAGGGCATGGCTGCATAACAGAGCGGCCATCCTCTACGCCTGTATTCCAAGAGAGTGCGCTGCTGCTTGATTCCTCGAGGGTTCTACGGTCGTCAGGGCTGGGTTGAGAGTGGCGCAGACTGAAGTCTGTGCTATCGGAGGTGAGGCATGGATGAGCGGTTAGCATGAGGGCCCCTCCACCGGTTTTTGAGCTAAGAGTGGCAAACAAAGAGGTTACGGGCGCGGAGTGCGTATCAGTGGTAAACAAAGGACTTAGTGACCCCGACAAGGTCGGGGCAGGCTGGTGAGTAGTGATGGGTGACTGACAATCTGATGGAACCCTCCCTCGGGTGTTTTGGGAGCAGAGGCGTTTGTCGGGTGTGTGGTTAACCGTAAGCCCCCCTCCCCCCCCGGTTTTTTGTAAGTGTTGATTCTGAAGGGTTTAGTGTTTCTGTAAGTGCTTTGTAATCAACACTTGCGAGAGAGTTTGCAAGTGTTGATTC
>JAYVMO010000165.1:0-6183 GCA_043758915.1 Acidobacteriota bacterium
CATGGGCCGCGGCTTGGATTTGCCGAAAGGCGCAGGTCCGGCGGAAACGATTTCCAGTGCGCGCACAGTCAGCGCCAGGAGCGCTTCACGCCGCAGCAACGCAAGCAGGTCGCGATAGAGAGCCGCGTGGACTTGCAAGGCATGGCGGCCATGCTCGACAACGTAGGAATCGACAAAGCGCGGAATGATGCGCTCGTGTTGCAGCGCTTCGAGAAGCCGCTGCGCCAGTTCCGCGGGGGCCTCCGCCGTGGTTTTCTTTTCCTGCGGCATTGCAGGACAACCATGGTAGCAGGAGTTTGATTCCCTGCTGCGCGGAGCCGCCACCGAATAAGTCACCAGCCACGAGTCAAAAGTCACGGTCTGTCTAGTGAATTGCCCGGGGGCTCTCGGGGCCCACGCGCTTGGGCTTCGGTTCGGGCTGCGGGACGACCGGAGGCGCGATGGGATCCTTCGACAAAGCGTGTTCGAGCACTTCATCCAGCGTGCGGACGTAGGTGATTTTGATATCGCCGAGAATCTCCGGGGTAAGATCCGCGACGGCGTTGGGCTCGTTGTCGGCGGGCAATAGCACTTCCTTGATGCCGGCACGCTTGGCGCCGAGAACTTTTTCCTTCACCCCGCCGATCGGCAGGATGATACCGGAAAGCGTCATCTCACCGGTCATCGCCAGGCGGTCGCGCACTGGGCGGCCGCTCAACAGACTGACCAGCGCCGTCACCATCGCAGCGCCAGCGGAGGGACCATCCTTGGGCACCGCTCCCGACGGCACGTGAATGTGAATGTCGTGCTTGCGGAAGAAGTCGGGATCGATGCCATAGCGCTCGCCGTTCGCGCGTGTCCAGGTAAGCGCCGCGGTCATGGATTCCTGCATGACTTCACCGAGATGGCCGGTCATGGTGAACTGCTTGCCTCCGCGCATGCGCGTGGCTTCGATGAAGATAATGTCGCCACCCACGGGAGTCCAGACCAGGCCGACGGCGACGCCGGGCCTCTTGACGCGCTCCTCGACTTCCTTCTCGGTTCGGAACTTGGGCACGCCGAGGTATTCGCGAACGATTTCGGGAGTTACCAGCATTTTCTCCATCTTGCCCTCAGCGATGCGGCGCGCTTGTTTGCGGGTGATGGTGGCGATTTCGCGTTCGAGATTGCGGACGCCGGCCTCGCGCGTAAAGCTGTGGATGATTTCGCGTAGCGCTTCATCCGAGAATTCCAACTGCTCGCCGACCTTTAAACCGTGTTCCGTGGCTTGCTTCGGAATCAGGTATTTGTGCGCGATGTGCAGCTTTTCCTCGCCGGTGTAACCCGGCAGTTCGATGATCTCCATGCGGTCGCGCAACGGCTCCGGGATGGGGTCCATCCAGTTGGCGGTGGCAATGAAGAGAACCTTCGAGAGATCGAAGGGCACGTCGAGATAGTGATCGCGGAACGAAGCATTTTGCTCCGGATCGAGCACTTCCATCAGCGCGGAAGAGGGATCGCCGCGGAAATCGCGGCCGAGCTTGTCCACTTCGTCGAGCATGCAGACGGGATCGTTGCTCTCCGCGCGCTTCAGGCCCTGAATGATCTGGCCGGGCAGAGCGCCGATGTAGGTGCGGCGATGGCCACGGATTTCGGCTTCATCGTGCATGCCTCCGAGCGAGATGCGCACGAACTTGCGCCCGAGGGCGCGCGCGATGGACTTGCCGAGCGAAGTCTTGCCAACGCCTGGAGGGCCGACGAAACACAGAATTGGCCCTTTCATTCCAGGCTTAAGTTTTTTGACCGCGAGGTAATCGAGGATGCGCTCCTTGACCTTTTCAAGATCGTAGTGATCTTCATCCAGGATCTGGCGTCCCTTGGTAATATCGATGTCCTCGGTACCGGAAGATTTACTCCACGGCAGGGAAGTCATCCATTCCAAATAGGTGCGCGAAACCATGTATTCGGCGGAGGCCGGGGTCATCTTGGCCAGGCGCTTCACTTCGCGATCGCATTCTTTCCTTGCTTCGGCGGACATGCCGGCTTCTTCGATTTTTTTGCGAAGCTCGTCGATTTCCTGCGTGGAATCGTCGGATTCGCCGAGTTCCTTCTGGATGGCTTTCATTTGCTCGCGCAGGAGGTATTCGCGCTGGTTCTGGCTGACCTGCTCCTGCACTTGTTCGTGAATTTTCGAGCGAAGCTCGAGGACCTCCAGCTCCTTGGAGAGCTCGCGGATCAGCATTTCGAGGCGCTTGCGAACGCTGGGGGTTTCGATCAACTCCTGGCGCAGGAGCGTGGAGAGCGAGGGCAGCGTGCCGGCGATAAAGTCCGTCAGGCGGCCGGGGTCATCGATGTTCATGGCCGCGGCTTGCAAATCATCGGAAAGCTGCGGGGAGTGGCTGACCACGTCGCGGAAGAGGTCTTGCGCATTGCGCTGCAGGGCTTCGAGCTCGGCATCCACCTCGCCGGTAAAGTCGGGCTGCGCTTCGATCCGCGCGCGGAGATAGGGTCGCAGACTGATGAGTTCCAGGATGCTGACGCGCTGCAGGCCCTCGAGAAAGATGACCACGTTTCCGTTGGGCATCTTGACGGTCTTGTGGACCTTGGCGAGCGTGCCTACCTTGTGGAGGTCGGCCGCTGCGGGATCCTCGACGCGCGGATCGTGCTGCGCCACCACGCCGAGCAGTTTGTCCTCCCCTTGCAAGCCGTTCACGAGCGCCAGCGAGCTCTCGCGGCCCACCGTCAAGGGCAGTACGGCGCCCGGAAACAAGACGGTGTCTCGAACGGGAAGGATGGGTAGAACGTCGGGCACGGTAAATTTTTTCTCAGACATATAGATCCCCTACTCTCAGGCGCGGAGGAGAAAGGAGCCGCGCCGATAAAGGTTAGATGCGGGCAAAAGGTAAAGCGTGCACACAATTACAAATCAACGCGCATAAAATATTAGCTTATTGCACTCATATCTTATCGTATTTGCCTTCCTGTTGCAAATAATCAAATAAGCCATTTAAAATCATTTATATACAAGCAAACCGTGACTGGAGGCGTAAAATTCTACTAATAGTTTCTATCGGCAGACCTCTCCCTGCCTTTAGGGTTTCGACTTCAAGAGTCCAAATCTCTCTTGCACATAATCCGCCGCAGCTGCTGCCGAGGTGATCTGACCCTCGAGCTGCGCGTCCTCGACCGATCGCAGGATTTCGCTAAACTTTGGGCCGGGCATGAAGCCCATGCGCTTCAAATCATCGCCGGTGAGCAAGCGGGGTGGATAAATCTGTTCGGCAGGAGTCTCCTCAAGAACCTGGCGGACGAAGGCGTAGGAATCCAACTGGCGGTTGCTGGAGAGGCAATCGAGACGGTGCAATTCCAGGTGTTCGTCAAAGCGCGGCTGGCGGACGAAACGCTTCAGGGTGGAGGCGCGCATCTGGCCGGCGTCCTTGAATTTCATGTGATTGTCGACGAGCGCCAGAATCTGCTCGGTGTCTTCGTTCGAAAAACGCAGTCGCCGGCAAATCTCCTCTGCCATGCGCACGCCAACGTCGACGTGGCCGTCGAAACGGATACGGTCGCCGGTTTCGGAGGCCGGCTTGAAAGTGGGAGGCTTGCCAACATCATGGAGGAGCACGGCCCAGGCTAACGTGGGCGAAACGCTGGCAGGGAGCTGCTCGAGCATCAGGAGCGTGTGAATCCACACGTCGCCTTCGGGGTGAAACTGCGGCGGCTGCTCGACGCCCTTCATCGCGCCGATTTCCGGCAGGACTTGTTGGAGCAACCAGGTCTGATCCAGGAGTTCGAAGGCGCGGCGCGCGGCGCCTTCGGTGAGCATTTTGGTCAGCTCCTCGCGCAGACGTTCCAGGGATACCTGGTGAATTTCGCCAACGTGACGGCGGATGGACCGGAACGTGTTGGCTTCGATCTCGAAATCGAATCGCGAGGCGAAGCGCACCGCGCGCATCATACGCAGTTTGTCTTCGGCGAAGCGCCGGTCGGGTTTACCGATCGCGCGGATGACGCGATTTTTCAGGTCCGCGCGGCCATCGACGAAATCGAGCACTTCGCCGGATTCCGGCCGCATGAGCAAGCCGTTGATAGTGAAGTCGCGGCGCTGGACGTCTTCTTCGGGAGTTGCAGAAAAAACCACGCGATCCGGGTGGCGACCGTCCGAATAGCCCATGTCGGAGCGGAACGTCGCGACTTCGACTTTCAAATCTTCGCGCGGTATGAGAATCACGCCGAATTGGGCGCCCACGGCGACATTTTCCGGAAAAAGCTCCATCACGCGTTCGGGTGTGGCGTTGGTTGTGACGTCGTAATCGGCAGGCTCGCGGCCGAGCAGCAGATCGCGGACGCAGCCGCCCACGAGCAGCGCCTGATACCCATTGCGGCGCAACGTTTCGCAGATCGAATTGGCAAGCTCTCGCGGGCTCACGCTGCGATTATGCGACAGTCGAGGCACATGAGGGGAGAGAAGTATCGAGCGGAGTTTCCGCCGGCGACTACTTGCAGCGGAAGACGAGGCAGGTGATGTCGTCGGACTGGCGGGTAGCGCCGACGAATTCGTCGACGCGCTTCATCAGGTATTGCAAAGATTCCTGCGCGGTCCAATCGGGGAGCGCCCGAACGGCGCCGAGCCAGCGGTCGTTGCCGAATTCCTCTCGGCGGGAAAGTATACGGCATGCGAAGGTGCGCTGCTCGGAGAGGGAGACGCGCATCAGGAATCGTCGCGGCCAGGCTCCGGCGCATCGGGGCGGAGCGAGCCGCCGAATTGCACTTTGCCGAAACCGAAGCGGTCGCGGAGAAGGTCTGCTGCGTGGGTGAGTTTTTCGAGTTTCTCGCGGCGCTCGGCATCGAGAAGATCAAGCTGCTCGCTGCCGTGGGTGAGGCCGCTCAGGCATACGCCGAGCAGGCGGATTTTGCGGCACGGATCGCGGTGCTCGCGAAAGAGAGTTTGAAAGACGGCGAAGATGCCGGCGTCGAGGCGCGTGGGTTCCGCGAGCGTTTTCGAGCGCGTGTGCGTGTCGAATCCTGCGTAGCGGATGGTAAGAGTCAGTGTGCGCGTGGCGAGTCCGGCTTCGCGCAAGCGCTTGCAGGCTTTCTGCGAGAGATGGCTGAGCATGGCGGCGAGCGCCTCGGCGTCGTTCGTATCTTCGCCGAAGGTGTGATTCTGCGAAATGGATTTGGGCTCGGCGTCGATGATGAACTCGTAGGAATCACCGCCACGCGCTTTGCGGTAGAGCGCGGTGCCCCATTGCCCGAATATTTTTTCGAGCTTCTCCTGCGGAATAGCGGCGAGTTGCTCGACGGTTTCAATGCCGAGAGCGCGGAGCGCGCGCTCGGTGACTTCGCCGATGCCGGGAATTTTGCGCACGGGGAGCGGCGCGAGGAAACGCTCCTCGCGGCCCGGCGCGACCCACACGAGGCCGCGAGGCTTGGCCTGGTCAGAGGCGACCTTCGCGACGAGGCGCGTTGCCGCGAGCCCACCGGAGCAGGGAAGGCCGGTCGTGCGGGTGATCGTGCGCAGGAGTTTGTCGGCCGCGGCGAAAGGAGGACCGTGCAGGCGCTCCGTGCCGGCGAGGTCTAGATAGGCTTCGTCGATCGAGACCATTTCGACGATGGGCGAAAATTGCGCGAGGATCGTGGCGACGTGGTCGCTCCATTCGGAGTAGAGCGCATGGCGGCAATCGAGAAAAACGGCGTGCGGGCAGAGCCGCCCCGCGGTGCGCAGCGGCATGGCGGAGTGGATGCCAAATTTGCGCGCTTCGTAACTCGCGGCGGAGACCACGCCACGCTGATCCGGACGGCCTCCGACGACGACCGGTTTGCTGCGCAACTCCGGTCGTTCGAGCAGCTCCACGGAAACAAAAAACGCGTCCATATCCACATGGAGTATGGAGGCGGATGCCGTCGAGGCTAGTTCGTCCAACAGCCCGTGCTTGGCTCGGAATCGCGCGAGGTCCGGCATGGCTCTAAGCCTACGCCGGGGTGCTGCTCGCGACAACGTTCCGATTGCTTGTCGAGAGACGACCGAGCGGAATGACCCGCCATCTTCACCCGGCAGCTACAGGCGCTCGGCGGCGATGACGCGGGGAATTCCCGCCAGGTCGTTGGTGACGCCGACGCTGGTCCAGGTTGTGGCGTCGAGCAGAGGCTCGACGGCTGCGCGGCTGTTGTAGCCAAGCTCGAGGACAAGGATTCCGCCTGGCTTCAGGCGTTTCGCTGCTTGCT
>JAYVMO010000166.1:0-5489 GCA_043758915.1 Acidobacteriota bacterium
TCGGGAAGTGGATTAACAATCTTGGCGGCATCGGCACGGGAATTGCCGCCGCCGTCTTGATCGGGCTGGGCATCGTCGTGTGGCTGCGGTTTGGAACCACGGTGACCTCGGCGGATTTCCGGATTCCGGCCAATCCGCGCTTCGTCCTGAATTCTTTCGGCGTGATTTGCTTTGGCCTGGTGGGGCTGGAGCTCGCCTCGGTCATGGGCGATGAGATTGAGAATCCCCAGAAGACTCTTCCCGGAGCTGTCGCCTGGGGCGGTGTGCTGTCTGGTGCGCTGTACATCGGCACGACGCTTACGCTGCTGGTGGCGGTGAGCAAAGAACATATCAGCGTGCTCCAGCTCATCGTCCAGGCGGTGGGCCATATGGCTTCGCGCGTCGGCGTGAGCTGGATCGTCGCTCCCTTTGCTTTCTTGCTGAGCATTTCCATTGCAGGAATTGGTTCGGCGTGGCTCGGAGGCTCGGCGCGAATTCCTTTCGTTGCCGGCCTGGATTCCTACCTGCCGTCGTGGCTGGGCAAAATTCACCCGAAGTACTCGACGCCATACGCGGCGCTGATCGTGCACGCCACCGTTTCCATGATTCTGGTAGTGATCAATTTCTCGTTTACGGGCGCGGGGGTGCAGGAGACCTTTCAGAAGCTATTGTCGCTGGCGGTGGTCCTGCAGTTGGTGCCGTTTCTTTATATGTTTGGCGCGCTGCTGAAAATCGCCTTCGCGGAATCGTTTGTCAAAGGGCGCTACGGCAAGACCACGCTGATTTTAGCTGGCGCCAGCGGATTCGTAACCACCCTTCTGGGCATTGCGCTGGCGTTTTTTCCGGCGCAGCAGATTACTTCGATTCGTTCTTACGAGCTGTGGATGTTCGGGGGAACGCTCTTTTTTGTGGGGTTGGCTGCGTTTTTCTTTTTTGTTTACGGCCGGCGGAAAGCAGCGCAAAAGCTCGCGGCGTTCACACCCGCCGTTTAAAATGGCGTGCGCCGGCGATGCGCGCCAGGGTGATTGAATTTGGGAGGCTCCGATGTCGAGCAGCGTGAAGCCAAGCGTTCGAACCTATCAAAACTTTATCAACGGGGAATGGGTCAGCAGTTCTTCCGGTGAAACGTTTCCGGTCTACGATCCATCCACCGAAGAAGTCATCGCGCACGTCGCCTCCGGAAATACCGCGGACGTGGATCGCGCCGTAAAGGCCGCCCGCGCGGCTTTTGATTCCGGGCCGTGGGGACAAACGAATGCCGCGGAACGCGGGCGGATTCTCTTCAGGCTTACGGAGAAGATTCGCGCAAATGCGGCGGAGCTTGCGGAACTCGAGTGCCGCAATTCGGGCAAGCCCATCGTCGAAGCGGAATACGACATCGCCGATGCCGCGACATGTTTTGAGTACTACGGCGGGTTGGCCAACAAAGTTCTGGGCCACGTGAATCCCGTGCCGGCAAACGCGCTGAGCTTCACGATGCGCGAGCCCGTGGGCGTGGCGGGGCAGATTATTCCGTGGAACTTTCCGCTGGTGATGGCCTCGTGGAAATTGGCGCCGGCGATTGCGGCGGGCTGCACGTGCATCCTGAAACCAGCGGAGCAGACGCCGCTCTCCATGCTGGAAGTGGCGAAGTGGTTCAACGAACTAGGGCTGCCGCCCGGCGTGGTGAACATCGTCAACGGACTGGGAGAAACCGCGGGCGCGGCGTTGGTGGCGCATCCGGGAGTGGACAAGATCGCGTTCACGGGCAGCGCAGCGGTGGGGAAAATGATCGTGAAGAGCGCCGCGGACACGTTGAAGCGCGTCACGCTGGAGCTGGGCGGCAAATCACCCAATATTTTCTTTGAAAGCGCGGATTGGGAAGCGGCGGTGGATGGCGCGCTGTTCGGCGTGTTCATCAATCAGGGGGAAGTTTGCTCGGCGGGCAGCCGCATCCTGGTGGAAAAGAAGATTTATTCGAAATTCGTGGAAGCCATGACCGAGAAGGCCAAGCGCATCAAACTCGGGCCGCCACTGGAGCGCGAAACGAAAATGGGGCCGCTCGTAAGCAAAAAACAGTATGACCGTGTAAGCTCCTATCTCGAGATCGGCAAGAAGGAAGCCAAAGTCGCTATCGGCGGCGGGCGGCCGAAACACATTGGCAAGGGTTACTACGTCGAGCCGACGATTTTTTACGACGTGGACAATACCGCGCGCATCTCCCGAGAAGAAATTTTCGGGCCGGTAGCTTCGGTGATCCCATTTGACGACGAAGCGGATGCCATACGCATCGCCAATGATTCGCCGTACGGACTCGCGGCGGCGGTGTGGACGCGCGACATCTACAAAGCGTTTCGAGTGGTGAAGTCCATTCGCGCGGGCATCGTGTGGGTGAATCACATGCAGCCGACGTACGTCGAAGCGCCGTGGGGCGGGTACAAGCAATCCGGCTTTGGCCGCGAGCTGGGTCCCTGGGGGCTGGAAGAATATCTCGAAACCAAGCAGGTGTTCGTCAATCTCGACGAGACACCGATCGGTTGGTATTAGAATTCCAGGCGCGGGCTGCTTCTCCGCCGGCGTCAAAAAGGAACGGAAAAATGGCTACCATCCAGATGCGCACGGAAATTCCCGGACCGCGTTCGCGCGCGCTCATGGCGCGCCGCGAAGCGGCCGTTCCCCGCGGGCCGTATCACGCCACGCCGATTTTCGCGGCCAAGGCGGAAGGAGCAGTAATCGAGGATGTCGATGGCAATCGCTACATCGATTTTGCCGGCGGCATCGGCTGCCTCAACATGGGGCACCGCGCGCCGCGCGTCGTGTCCGCCGTCCGCGAGCAGCTTGAGAAACATCTGCATCTTTGCTTCAGCGTGACGCCTTACGAGAGCTACATCGCTCTGGCGGAAAAACTGAACGCGCTGGCGCCCGGCAAATTCGCGAAGAAGACTTTCATCATCAATACGGGCGCCGAGGCTGTCGAAAACGCCATCAAGATTGCCCGTGCCTATACGAAGCGTCCGGCGGTGATCTGTTTCGAAGACGCGTTCCACGGGCGCACGCTTCTGACCATGTCGCTCACCAGCAAAACGCATCCCTACAAGGCCGGTTTCGCGCCTTTTGCCAGCGACATCTACAGGATTCCCTACGCTTACCCCTATCGCAGCGAGAGCGGAGCATCGGCGGAAAGTTTTGCGCATCATCTGGAGGACGCTTTCAAGCGCGTGGTGGCGCCGGAGTCCGTTGCCGCGGTGATTGTGGAACCCGTACTGGGCGAAGGCGGTTTCGTCGTGCCGCCACACGACTACTTGCGCATTCTCCACGAGATCTGCCGCAAGCACGGCATTGTTTTCATTGCGGATGAAGTGCAGTCGGGAATGGGCCGCACCGGAAAGTGGTTTGCGTCGGAACATTTCGGGATCGAACCCGACTTGATCACCACGGCCAAGTCGCTGGGCGGAGGTCTGCCGATCGCGGCGGTCACCGGGCGCGCGGAAATCATGGATGCGCCGGTGGTCGGCGGGCTAGGCAGCACGTTTGCGGGAAATCCTCTCTCTTGCGTCGCGGCGCTTGCCGCTATCGAAACAATCGAGAAGGAAGGCCTGTTGGCCAGATCAACAGCCATCGGGAAGCGCTTCGAGGAGCGCGCCCGCGATTGGCAGAAGAAGTGGGCGCTCATCGGCGAGGTGCGCGGCCTCGGCGGCATGTGCGCCATCGAGCTGGTTCGCAACGCGCAAACCCGCGAGCCTGCCGACACCGAGACGAAAGACCTCGCACACTATTGCTACGAACACGGCTTGATCACTATCACCGCTGGGACATACAACAACATCATGCGCATCCTCGTGCCGCTAGTCGTCACTGACGAACAGCTCGACGAAGGTTTCGGCGTTCTCGAAGCGGGCATCGCTGCGGTCGCCGAACCCAAGCACGCGGCGCTTTCGCACGCTTAGCCGGCGGTTTGGCGAAGCGATTCGCTACAGCTATTGCTTACGGCTGAGCGCGTACGACGAAATCCGGTCTACAGGAGTGCCATCATGCAGAACGCATTGACAAATTCCGCGAACGCAGGCGCCGAGCTCAAGGACTCCCGATTGTTTCGAGAAGCATGTTACGTGGATGGCCAATGGATCCAGGCAAATTCCGGTGAAACGATCGGCGTCGATAATCCGGCCACGCGCGAAATCATCGGAAAAATTCCGAAGCTGGGGGCTGCGGAAACGAAGCAAGCGATCGAAGCCGCCAACCGCGCATTTCCAGCGTGGAGCAAAAAGACCGCCAAGGAGCGCGCCGCTGTATTGCGCCGGTGGTTCGACTTGATGATGGCCAACCAGGAAGATCTGGCGCGGCTCATGACCCTCGAACAAGGCAAGCCGCTGGCGGAGTCCCGAGGCGAAGTCGCCTACGCCGCCGCGTTTCTCGAATGGTTTGGCGAGGAAGCCAAGCGCATTTACGGGGATACCATTCCGCCGCATCAAGCGGACAAGAGGATTGTGGTCATTAAGCAGCCGATCGGTGTCGTCGCTTGCATCACTCCGTGGAATTTTCCGCTGGCGATGATCACGCGCAAGGTCGGGCCGGCAATCGGCGCCGGTTGCACGGTGGTGGTGAAGCCCGCCACGCAGACTCCATTTTCCGCCCTGGCACTCGCGGAGCTGGCCGAACGCGCTGGCGTTCCCCAAGGTGTTTTCAACGTGCTGACAGGTTCGGCGACGCAGATTGGCGGCGAACTTACTGCGAACCCCATGGTGCGCAAACTATCGTTTACTGGTTCCACGGAAATTGGAAAGCTACTGATGGCGCAGTGCGCGAGCACGGTGAAAAAACTTTCGCTGGAACTGGGAGGCAACGCGCCGTTCATCGTTTTTGAGGATGCCGATTTGGATGCCGCCGTGGAAGGCGCTATTGCTTCGAAGTACCGCAACACCGGCCAGACTTGCGTGTGCACGAACCGCTTGCTGGTGCAGGAAACCGTCTACAACGCGTTTGCCGCGAAGCTGGCCACCGCGGTCAAGGCGCTGAAACCGGCCCCCGGCCTGGAGCCCGGCGCCACACAAGGCCCGCTGATCGACGATGCGGCAGTGGAGAAGGTGGAAAGCCACGTGCGCGATGCGGTGGCTAAGGGTGCGAAAGTGCTGGTGGGCGGACACCGCCATGCGCTTGGCGGACGCTTTTACGAGCCGACGATCCTGACGGATGTCACCACGCAAATGGCGGTGGCGCGCGAGGAAACTTTTGGTCCAGTGGCGCCGCTGTTCCGGTTCCAGACGGAGGCGGAGGCCATCGCAATGGCGAATGACACGGAATTCGGGCTGGCGGCTTATTTTTACGGGCGCGACATCGCGCGCGTCTGGCGCGTGGCCGAAGCGCTCGAATACGGCATCGTGGGCATCAACACCGGGCTGATCTCTACCGAGGTTGCACCCTTCGGTGGCGTCAAGGAATCCGGGCTGGGGCGGGAAGGTTCGAAGTACGGCATGGATGATTTCGTCGAAATCAAATATATGTGCTTCGGCGGGATTACTCCTCAGAGTTAG
>JAYVMO010000167.1:0-12109 GCA_043758915.1 Acidobacteriota bacterium
CAGCAAAATGCCGACGAAACCGATTTCCATGTGACCCTCCTCCACGCATTCGAATTCTAACTCTTGGCCCCCGCCGAACCTTGTTCCGGCTCGACGTGCAGCTGCAATCCCGCGATTCGCAGCACCCGCACCTTTGCACCAGCCTCCGCAGGCTGCTCCGATACCGCCTGCCAAAGCTCGCCGTGGACGCGAACCATCCCCGCAACACCCGCGGCCAGCCCGGACACCGCCACGCCTTGCGCCCCAATCAGTTCCTCCTTGCCCGTGGCCGATTTCCACTTCCGCGAACGAAGCACCAGGCGCATCAGAACGACCGTCAGAAGCGCAAAGGGCAGCGTTGCCGCCAGCGCAATTCCCAGACTCACGCCTCCGTTAGTCAGCGGCGAACGGATCAAAAACATCGCACCCAGCAGCATCGAAACAATACCACCAGCGACGAATACTCCGTGGCTCGTATATTTCGCTTCCAGAATGAAAAAAGCCAGCGCCAGCCCAATCAGGAACAGCCCCGCCAAATTCACCGGCAGAAAATGCATCGCGTACAGCGCCAGGACCAGACAGATCCCGCCGACCACTCCGGGCACGATCACCCCGGGATGCGTAAATTCCGTGTACAGACCCAGCACCCCCAGGATCAGCATCACGAAGAACACGTCCGGCTCGACGATGCGCGCCAGAAATTTCTGCCGGGCGGATAATTCGAACTTCGCTCGCGCGGAATTCGCCAGCGCCAGTTTGACGCGCGTGCCGTCGAACCGCGTAATCGTCCGCCCGTCGAGCTGATGAATCAAATCCTCCCGCGAATTGGCCACCAGATCGATGAGCTTGCCATCCAGCGCCTCTTTCTCCGTGAAAGCCTTCGCGTCCGTCACCGCCGTTTCCGCAAGCACCGGATTTCGCCCGCGCCTCGACGTAAAGCTGCGCAGAAACGCCATCGCATCATTATTCAATTTCTTGCGGAAGACCTCATCGATTTGCGTGGGAAATCCGCCGATTACGATGATCGGCGAAGCCGCGCCGATGTGTGTTCCCGGCGCCATGGCCGCGATGTCCGCGGCCAGCAGGATATAGAATCCCGCGGAAGCGCCGCGCGCACCCGTTGGCGAAACGTAAACAGCCACCGGAACCGGCGACGCGAGAATGTGCTGGATCATGTCCTTCATCGAGTCGCTCAGCCCGCCCGGGGTATCCATCGTGATCAGCACCAGCGCCGCGTGGCGCCGCGCTGCATCCGCCAATCCTTCGGCAACGTAGGTGGCCAGCACCGGCTCTATTTCTCCGTCCAGTCGCAATTCCAAAACAAGGTTGCCGGAAGTGTGTTCCTCGGCCGTCGCGGAAGGAAGCAAGAACACAAATGCAGCTGCGAACAAGACGCACAGAAGAGAAAGCGCCCTCGCAGCTGCCGGCGGAATCGCGGCAACGCTGCTCCTCGAGGGATTCCCGTTTGCGGTCATTGCGCACCTCCTGTGGGCTTCGCGTTTTGCAGATGTTCGAGTAATTGCTTCGCGTCGGCATAATTTGGAGCGAGCTTCAGTGCCCGCTCCACTTCCACCCGCGCCAAGTCGCTTCTTTTTTGTTCCATATAAATGCGCGCCAGCATGGTGCGCACCACGGCGGAATCGCGGCTTTGTAGCGAGGCCTGCAGCTCTTTCACCGCATCATCCAGCTTCCCGCCGCGCCGGTCGATCTCCGCCAGGCCGCGGTGCGCCGCGGCGTTGCCTGGCTCCGCGGCGAGCGCCGCTCGGAATTCTCGCTCTGCTGTTTCGACCCGCCCGGTGGAAAGCTCCTGCCGGCCGCGCCGGATATGCACCGCAGGCGTTTCGCCTCCCGCGGCTGCCGCATCGGCGCGGGCTACCGGAGCCTCGATTTCGAAACGCAGCGCCGTAACGTCTAGTTCCGTTTCGATGCGTTCGAGATGCGCAAGGCCCTCGCCCTTCGCATCAAACTTTACGGCAGGAAGCGCATTCGGACCAAGTGCTTCAGCCACCGCTTCGCGCTCCTCATCCGCCTCCTGCTGCTTTCCTCCTTTTTCGAGCGAGAGAATCAAGAGCGCGCGGCCCTCTGCATCATCCGGTTTCCGCTCCGAGGCCTGCCGGAAATAGCCGGCGGCATTTCCGAAATCCCCGGCTCGCAGCGCGAGTAAACCCAGATTGAACGAATAGTCGTCCTCGTCGGGATCAAGATCGGCGGCGCGCCGAAGCTCGCTTTGCGCTTCGGGCAACTTGCCCTGGCGCGCGCGCGCGACCGCCAGGTTATTGAGAATTTCCGGAAGGTCGGCGCCGGAAACCGCGCCCTCCGTTTCGTGGTCCGCCGTGCCTACAGCCGCTTCGCCGCCACTCTTCTCACCTTTGCGCAGCTTACTCCGCAAGGAAGTGAATACGTCCTCCGCACGGTCTGGCTGATTGAGGAGAAGACGGCAGACACCGGTCGTGAACTCTGCTTCCACGTACCGTGCATGCGATTTGGGAACCCGCGCGAGCCACGGAATTGCCGAGCCGCAATCCCGCCGCGCAAAGTACGCATCGCCCAGTGCGAAATCCGGATCCGGCCAGTCCGGTTCGAGCCGCGCCGCTTCGCGCAATTCTCGCAAACGAACCTCGTCGTCGCTCGCGAGCAACCCTCGCGTGTAATGCTCAAAAGCGTCCAGACGCAGCGGCCGCTGCGTCTTCGTAAATTCGTTCAGGTTGAACGGGTAGGCTGGATCATTCTCCGAAAGCAGCCGCCATACCAGCCGCAGGTGCAGATCCATCAGCGACTCGAGTAGGCCCGTTTCACGCAGTGGCGGAAGAAGCGCAGCTGGACTCACACGCAGGATGCGCGATTCCACGGTGAGATTCTTTCCGTCCGCGGTGAACTTCCCGAAGACCACGTAATCGGCATCGAGTTCCTGCGCAATCCACAGCATGGATGCACGGCTGAATTTCGCGCTCGCGGGAAGGCCGTCGCGATCCATTTCGCTCGCGCGGCCCGTGTGCGAATACACCGCTTGCCCCGCGGCGGCCAGCCGCTGAATGGTCAACTCTTCCAGTCCTTCGCCAAGCCAATCCAGGCGCGGCGAAGCCCCCGCATTCTCAAATGGAAAAACCAGGTAAACGCCCTGCTGCGGAGCGCCTGGAGCGCCGGAGCCGGAAGAAACTGCAGGCCGAGGTGCTCCGAAAGACGCGGGAACAATGAAAATGAAGGTCGAAATAAAAACTAGAACGCGCGCACTGAAAACATTCCGCTGCATGCTCCCTGCATTGTAGCAGAGGCGGAGACGTACGGTTCACAACAGATAACGGGCTCAACTGGCGCTCTAAAGAGAAAGCAGCCGCTAAGAGCGCAGAACACTGGCAGTGGAATGAAGGAATGTCGTTCCGCTCACGCAGTGTGGACCGCAACCAAAAGAATCGCCGCGCAGCTATTGCTGTGACGTCTCTACTAATTTCGGTGCAAGAATTTCTTGAATCCCCGGCTCCTTCACGAACGCCGCGAACGCCGGATCGCTTTTCACTTCACCCATGGCCTTGTAACCATCGTCCTTGGCTTTGCGGAGATAGATCAGGCAACGCTCGTAATTGCCCACTTCGGCAAACGACTTCGCCAGCAGGAAATAAAAACGCCCGCGGTCGTCTACCGTGCGATCTTGCAAGACCGACCCGCTGCGCGATCCGCTGTGCTCGAAGAGTTGCGGATCAAGCGCCAGCGCTTGCCGGAACGCACCGATGGACTCCTCGTATTTCTTCTCGCCAAAATACGCGTAGCCTAGATTGCTGTACAGCACGGCCATGTCGTTCCGCAGGGCGATGGCTTTATGATAGGCCTTAATGGCCTTGCCGTATTTCTTGCGCTGGTACCAAATGGTTCCGATGTTGTTCTCCGCGTCGGCATACTGCGGATCCACCTTCACCGCTCGTTTGTAGTACTTCAGCGCCGGGCCCAGGGCCGTCTGCTGGTGCAGTGCTATTCCCAGCTTGTTCAGATAAACGGGATTTCGCGGTGACTTGTCGGTGAGCCGCTTGTAGAGTTGCGCGGCTTCGCGGTATTCCTTCCTTGCCATGCAAAGATCGGCCAATTGCTCGTCGGTCAGTTCCGGCCCGACCAGGATGGCGTGCGAAAGATCCGCTGGCGCCTGCGATTGCGCCAGGCGCGGTGCAACTGCCATGCCGTGCGTGTCGTTTAGAGTCTGTCCTGCGGAAGGTATCGCTAGACTCAAAAGGAGAATGCTTGCTGGAATCGCCACTGTATGCCGGGTCATGGCGGGTCTCCCTTCTCCGGCTTCGGCTTAACCTTGTCGGGATCCTTCTTCTTGCCCCCAAAGATACCAAAAATCTTCTGTAAAGGATTCTTTTTCTTTTCCCCGGGCTGCCCTCCGGGCTCGACCGCCCCTTGGCCGGCTGCATTGGGTGGCCGATTGGGATCATAGGCAGAATTAGGCTGCCCATTGCCATCCGTTGGCTGCTCCTTGGACTGCCCGCCCCCGAAGATATGTGAGAGCCAAGAGCCGCCCGCGGACGTAGCACTATGCCCGCCGTGCAGTTCGCAAAGCTGTGTCGGGGCCGACCCTGCAATATAGAACTCTTCCCGCGTCGTAGGGCAATTCGGCGTCGCCAGCTCCAGCGATTCGGGATCGATCATCACCGTCTGCACGCCATCGGGTGGGCTGAAATCCTGAACGTCGCGATAGGCCGGCAGCGCCGTGGCGCGGATCATGAAGTCCGCCCAGATGGGCGCCGCCGTCGCGCCCCCGGGGAACCCTAAGTCGCGATTGTCATCGAAACCAATCCAGATCACGCACACCAGATTCGACGTGAATCCCGCGAACCACCCATCGCGCGAAGTCCCGGTTTTTCCGGCCGCGGGAAGCGTGAAGCCGCGCGCGCGCACCGTCGCCCCGGTGCCGCGATTCAAGACATCCTTGAGAACGCTATCCACCAGGAACGCCGCGCGGGGATCCAGCGCCGCATGTGTCTGCGGCGCAAATTTTTCCAACGTGTTGCCGTCCGCTCCCACAACGCTGCGCAGAAATTGCGGCTCGGCTCGCGTTCCGACGGTTGCAAACGCCGTGTAGCCTGCGGCCACCTCGACGGGCGTCATCTCATAGGCGCCCAGCGCCACCGCGGGCGTCGGTTGGATGTTTGAGCCCAGGCCCATCTGCCGCGCAATCTGCACCACCCGGCCGTAGCCAATCAGTTCGGCGACCTTGACGGTCGCCACATTGAGCGAATTCGTCAGCGCATCGCGCACCGTCACGCGGCCCATGAATTTTTCGCCGTAGTTATTGGGCGTGTACTCCTTGCCGTCAAATGTGAACGTCGTGGGTTCGTCTTCCAGGGTCGTCGCGGGAGTGATGATCGGCTGCACGCCATCCACGGCATTGTCGAACGCCGCGGCATAAACGAACGGCTTGAACACCGAACCCGGCTGCCGGTGCGCCAGCGCGTGATTCAGTTGGCTCTGCCCGTAATCGCGCCCGCCGATGACCGCTTTGATCTCCCCGGTGCGCGGATCGAGCGCCACCAAAGCCACCTGCGCTTGCGGAACGGGCTCGTTGCTTCCCTTCTTGGCCTGTTCGCGCCGCCACTTCGCGTATTTTTTTGCCAGCAGCGTGTCGACGTTCTTCATCCCCGTGTCTACCGCCGCCGCGGCCGCACGCTGCAGCGCCGGGTCGAGCGTGGTATACACGCGGAAGTTTTCGCTGATGAGCTCGTTCTCGGAATACTTGTCGAGCAGATGATCTTTGACCATGTCCACGAAGTACGGCGCTTCGCTGCCCGAAACGGCTGTGTGCGCGATCCGCAGCGGAGCGCGCTTGGCATCCTGGACATCCGCTTCGGTGATGTATTTGTTTTCGAGCATCTGCGCGAGCACCCGGTCGCGCGCCTGCGCGCCTCGCTCGGAATGCCGGTCCGCCGAGGAGTAGTAATTCGGCGCGCGAATCAGCCCCGCCAGATACGCGCATTCCGGCAGCGATAATTGCCGCAAATCTTTTCCGAAATAGACCACGCTCGCTTCGGAGAAACCGCGGATCCCGAAGCTCCCGTGATTTCCCAGATAGACTTCGTTCGCATAAAGCTCGAAAATCTGCTGTTTGTTGAAGCGCTGCTCCAGCTCGATCGATACCATCGCTTCCGCCAGCTTGCGCCGCCACTTGCGCTCGTTAGTGAAGAAAAACGTGCGCGATACTTGCATGGTGATCGTGCTGGCACCCTGGTAGTGGCTGCTGCTGTGCCGGATGTCGGCCCATGCGGCGCCCGCGATGCGCACGAAGTCGAATCCCCCGTGCTCGAAAAAGCGCTTGTCCTCCGCCGAAAGAATGGCGTGAACCAGTACCGGCGGGAGATCCTCGTAGCGCACCGGCCGGCGTTTCTCCCTCGCACTATCGAAAAGATTGGTGATCAATTCCGGCTCGATTTCCGCCGAGCCCACGTCGCCCCCGCCGGAGAGCGGCCGAATCGCGCGAATCGTTTTTCCGCCAAACTGCACCGCCAGCGCGTTCGCCCCCTCGAAGTAGGAAAGCCGTGACGGCCGGATATCCACCGTGCTGCCCTCCACGGTGAATTGCCCAGCCGCATTCTCGTCCGGCTGTGGACGGTAGCCCACGCGCGTGAGGTACGTCGCAAGGTCCTCGAGCCTCCACGCCTGGCCGACCGCGATGCGTTCCGGCGCCGAAAAAATTTGTGTGGTGTTTTGCAGCACGTGGCCGGAGAGCCGCGCATCGATCATGCGCGAATACTTGATGTAGTAGTAGGTGAAAATTCCGCCGGCGGTGAGAAAGATCGCAAAGACGATGCCCAGAATCGTCAAACCGAGAATCGATGTAAAGAAACCTTTTTGAACGCGGATGCGCAAGCCGTCGCTCCCAGGGGCTGAGTCGTTATTGTCTCGCAACAAGCTGCACGAAGAAAGGCGGAGTTTGCATCAAGCAAATTGCCTGCGCAAAAAAAGCGGCATACCCGGCGGGTCCGTAAATCCATCGATTCGCGCGTGGCATGCGTTCGGCGCTAGAACAGGGCTTTGTTTTCGCTGGACGGCGTGAAGTGGATATCCAAATGGTAGAACAAAAGGTCCACAGGGACAGTATAGTCGACGTTGATCTTCACGATTTCCATCGTGCTGAAAACCTTGATGTCTTCTTTCTTAACGGGGATCTCCAAATCATCCGCAACTTTCATGAGGTTTTCGCGGATTTTGTCATCACTATAGCGGTTGACGACCGCGTAGCGGGCCTGTTCCTGCATTTTGTCGCTCAACTGATATTCCGCGAAGTACACAGGCACTAGCTTGAATGCGACGTAAACCGCCGCCACGAGAATGGCCGTGTAAATAATCGCTTTGAGCCGGCCTGCTCCCCTCTGGGAACGCCGGGACGGCCTGCTGGAGCGAGTGCGAATCTCTTCAAAGAGCACGAGAATCCTCTCCGGGCGCCGGCTCGGCCGATCGTAGATGCGGCATCGAGCGGCGCAAGAGTTCTTCTTAACATTTCCAAGCTAACACCCCAATGGGGCAGAGTCGAGAAGTCGCCGCAAGGGATGTTCCCGGAAAGGAACGGGGTAAGCCACGCAGCACGAGTCGCCTGCCCTTGAAGTACCTTCCCAAAAAAACAGCGCATGGAGTGCGGCGGCTTGCCGCCGCTTGCCACCTCATGCCGCGGCCGATAGATGACATGGGCGCCAAATCCCAGCGGGCATAGATCGCGCGCGACTTGCGCCCCTTCGAACTCGGCGCGCAAAGGCCGCTAATAGGCACGCGCGAAGATGGCGCGTTCGCTGGCGGGCTTGCCGCAGGCCACGCAATTGCCGGCATTGCCGTCCTGCTCGAGCGGGATGCAGCGCATGGTGGCGCGGGTTTCCTCTTTGATTTTGGCTTCGCAGTCGGCGCTGCCGCACCACGCGGAGTACGCAAATCCGGTTTCGACGGCCTTTTTCAGTTCTTCGTAGGTTTTGGCGTCGTGCGTATTGCTCTTGCGGAAGGCCAAGGCCTTGTCGTGCAGCGACTGCTGGATTTCCGCCAAGAGCTTCTCGATGGTGACCGGAAGATCGGCGAGCGGCGCGCTAACCTTCCCTTCCCTGCCGGGGCGGTCTCGCCGCGCCAGGACGGCGGCCTGTTTGGCGACATCCTTGGGGCCGAGTTCGACGCGCAGCGGCACGCCGCGCATCTCCCAATCGTTGAATTTCCAGCCGGCACTTTGGCCTTCGCGTTCGTCGAGCTTGACGCGGATGTTGGCTTTGACGAGTTCGGCGTTGAGTTTGCGCGCGGTATCGAGGACCGAGGTTTTTTCTTCGTCGGTTTTGTAAATGGGGACGATCACCACTTGATAGGGCGCCAGCTTGGGCGGAAGGACCAGACCCTGGTCGTCGCCGTGAACCATGATGATGGCGCCGATCATGCGTGTGCTCAATCCCCAGGAAGTGGTCCAGCAATGCTGCAATTGGCCGGTCTGATCGAGATAGCGAACCTCGAAGGCCTGCGCGAAATTTTGTCCCAGGAAGTGGGAAGTGGCGGACTGCAGCGCTTTTCCGTCGCCCATCATGCCTTCGATGGAATAGGTGATGTCCGCGCCGGCGAATTTCTCGGCGTCGGATTTCTTGCCGGGGATTACCGGGATGGCGGCGTCGTTCACGGCGAAGTCGGTATAGATGTCCAGCATCTGAAGGGTTTCGGCTTCGGCTTCCTCGCGGGTGGCGTGGGCAGTGTGGCCTTCCTGCCAGTAAAACTCGAGGGTGCGCAGGAAGAGCTTGGTGCGCAACTCCCAGCGAACGACGGAATTCCACTGGTTCATGAGCACCGGCAAGTCGCGGTAAGACTGAATCCATTTGGACCACATGTGGCCAATGATGGTTTCGGAGGTCGGACGAATGACGAGAGGCTCGGCTAGTTCTTCCCCGCCGCCAATGGTGACGACGGCGAGTTCGGGCGAGAAGCCTTCGACGTGGTGCTTCTCCTTGTCGATGAAGCTGCGCGGGATGAGCAGCGGAAACGCGACGTTTTGGTGGCCGGTGGCCTTGAAGCGGCGGTCGAGCGCCTGCTGGATGTTCTCCCACAGGGCCCAGCCATAGGGGCGCACGACCATGCAGCCGCGCACGGGGGCGTAGTCGGCGAGCTGCGCCTTGAGAACGAGCTGGTTGTACCACTCGGAGAAATCCTGTGCGCGGGTAGGGAGCTTTTCTTCGGCCATGCGGCGGTTAATCCGTTCCTCTCGCTTGAGAAAAATGCTGTTGGGTGAACGAGAAAGCGTAACGGAGGTGAAGGGTAGTGTCAATTGCGGAGCACAGGACGAGGTAATGACGTAAGGAAGTGGCGAGTGGCGGGTTCCAGAATGGGAAGAACCGCCAGACCCCCGGCAGTTTTCAGAAAGAGTGCGGATGTTGCTGATCGTAAAAGAGTTGTCAAACGCTCTTTGGTGAAAGAGGGAAAAGAGCGAACAAACAGTGTTTATTGGAGGGGGGTACACCCCCCGGCAGTTTGCATGAATGTCAAAACAAAGGAGTTGAGAATTGGGCAATTCGCAACTCCATGAAAACAAAGGCTGGCTGAGTGCAGTGATCTGTTTGCAGGAAAGTAACTGGTTCGGACGTGAAGATTCTGAAGGAGTTAGAAGAACTGCCTGGCGAGGGGCCATTGGGGACGAGGCACAGGTGAATCGTGCCCATCAATATAGGCCATTATAGCATATTGATGTAAGTTGTCAAGTGGTTACTTATAAGTCGTTTGTTTGCTGCGGGATAGCGGACTGTCAGTTCGAATTGGCAGAGGGAAAAGCGGGCCGGAAGGCTGTTGCCTGACGCAAGGGACTAGGATGGCCAACTACATGTGTTGGCTTTGACGGCTTGGTAGTTAGCATCGAGGGCGGATTCGAGGAGAAGGATGGCGGCGATGCGGCGGGCCATTTCCTGGACGTAGCGGACTTCGTGCTTTGTAAGGGGGCGGCCGAGGAGGGGCTTTTCACGGTAGGAGAGCCACTTTTTGATGACCTGATAGCCGCCGATGGTGTAGTCAAAGAATTTAGATTGCGAACTCCAAGTTCTGTGACCGTTCATCCATCGCAAGGAACTCAAGTTGGATAACTTTTTTCTTCGGGGTGATGCCAAGATGTTTGGCGATGTTGTCTGCCGGAACATTTCCTAGCTCTCTCGGTTCAACTTTGTAAAGACCGCCACCGTAAACTCGACCTTGGCCCAAAACAACTTCTGGTGAAATTTCATTCAACCACGTCCAAATCTTGCGCGGCAGTTCGGTCTCCCTGCGCAAAGCCTCATCCAACTCTCTTTTTGGGTACATCATGAGATATACATTCGCTCCTGTCGCCTTGGAGTGATTCAGGATGAACCGGAATGGAGCGCCGTTCTTTCTGCTGTTTCTGCCCATGTATGTACATAAGAACAACGGTGCAGGCCGGTTCTCTTGGGAGTACCAGGGTGAACGTGACCTACAAAGGTAACCCTTGGCGACATCATGCTTTCCCTGATTTAGATATTTCCAAAGGCTAGGATGTTCGCGCCGCACTTCTTCTTCAGGAAGGCTACAATCTAACAGAAAGAGCTGCCGATCAAGCTTAGGGTACCCATCTTCGTCTGCGTGAATTTCATCGACCGAAAAATAGCGCGGACTGGGGAGTATTGGTTTAAAGAACTTCATTGGCAAATGATGTTCCCTGATTTTCTCCGGCGTAAGAATGAAAAAACGATTGCCGCCAGTTGCCAAGCCGCGTTTGATGTCAAAGAGGTCAGAGAGTCGCGTGCTCGGAACGCTGGTTTCAGTGTGTGAACTGCGTCCGTTCCACTTCGACTTCGCCCGCAATTCAGCGACTGGGATCCTTTGCAGCACCTTCGGCTCATTCAAGCTGCCACCAAAGGTAAAATCTGCGACGTGTCCCCTGGTTGGCTGCGCTTTGCGAAAGCAGACTACAGACGAGGAGACGAGCGCATCGCCAAATTGAACATCCGCAGAATCGAACCGATGTATTTGAAGCAGGGTTACTTTGGTCAACAGATATTCCTTCAAAAACGCGCCATAGTTGACGTCCATGAACTCGCTCGGAATTAGCCAAATGCAGATACCGTCATGACTGGCCCATGCGTCTGAGATCAGCAAGAAGTAGCAGTACAGGCCAGCCAATCCACTCAATCTCATTCCAGACAGGCTCCCAGTTAATTTCTGCAGCCTTGCCTTTTCGTCCGAAGGGAGATGGTGGTGACGCACATAAGGCGGGTTGCATACAATGAGATTGAACTGTTCGTTCGTCTTTGGTAGAACTGCCTTAGTGAAATCGGCAATGCGGAGGTCAAGCTTGGAGTCTAGCCACAAGTCTAGCGCCTTGTCTGCATAGTGTCTGTCAACCTCAAAGGCTGTCGCTTGGCTGAGACGGTTCGGCGTGAATGTTCGCAGTAGCGCGGAGAAGAACGAACCGGTGCCGAATGCTGGGTCAAGGAAACGCACTTTTTGGCGGGCCGGGAGCAGCTTGTCGGCTAAGCGCATGATTTCAGATGCCAGGGCTGGTGGTGTGGCAAACTGCCCAAGACGATTGCGTTCTTGCTGAGTCTTGGCACTGTCACAATCTCGTTGAAGTGCTAATCGCCGAATTTCTAATTCTGCAAGAGTGTTCATCAAAGGCCAAATTCCGCTAGGTCATCCATCCGGTGTTCCCAGACCCAGTCTATTCCCTCAGCAGCTTCATAGCCAAGGTACCCCGAATCAAAATACCCACACAAAAATAAAACGAACCGCACATTCTTGCCATAGTTTCTTCGAAGCTGGGCCATTTTCGTGGCTTCTTCTTTCCTTCGCTTGTTCACATTGGTGAAGTCACCCGCTGACTTCGCTTCTACAAACAGAGGTAGGTCTCCCTTTTTTCCCTTTTTGGGACTGATGGCAACATCAACGGGAATATTCACAGGGCGATCCACGTTCTCTATTTTTACCGGAACATTCAAGCGAATGCTGTAGGTTCCCGGTTCCAGAGTTAAGAATTTCACTCCCTTGGTAGCAGGAACGTAGCCGCGCTTCTCTAACCATCTTGCAATGAGGGACAACTGTCTGGTTTCTTGTGCATTTCGTATTATTGGATCAGCAACGGCTCCACAAAGACGGTCTGCGACGATCGTGGCCGCGCGATGAATTTCAGCAGCTT
>JAYVMO010000168.1:0-2276 GCA_043758915.1 Acidobacteriota bacterium
TAGTTGCATACTATTTGCATTCACAACTTGAACGGGACCCCGTTTCGACTTTTCCACTATTTTCGCCGCAGCTAGCTTTGCCGCTGTCGGAGCAGAAGCGGCTTGTGAATTCAAACGTACATTCTGCCGCGCGTCGATCACGGAATGCAGTGGCTGCGTCCTTACTGCAGGGATTCGCGCGCTCGCCAAGGGCTGAGCATTTTCTATGCGTGGAACCGGCACCGCTGGGGATGCGGATGCGGCCCGCGTAATGGTTGTCCCTTTACCGCTGTCTCGCGCAGTGAGCTGATCCGCTTTCGCGGAAGCACCGGGCCCTGAGTAATCTTTGTTAGACGAAACGTAGTCGTTGACCGGTGCAGTTATTTCCTCGACAGGAGTCTGTTGCGCAAATTGCGTGTTCGGCAGACTAGCTTGTGGATTCTGTTCAGGCAGCAGAACCGATGGCTTAGCCGGGTCCTTCTCAGCCCGGCTTTCCGCCAGGTGCGAGAAAGGATTCACCAGCGCGCCACTCGCCAGAAGAAACAAGCCGGAAAGCAGAAGCCCCGCTATCGCCAGCGGCCACTTCAGTTTGCGCCACTCTGATTTTTCCGCCACAACTGCGTCGGCAGTTTGCTTCGCGGTACTCGAATGTTCAACCACCTTCCCTGCAAGCGCGGCGGGTCTCTGCGGAGGCATGGTAGCGGAATTATGCGGCGCCACAACCGGCGGTTTTTTCTGCAGAGTTTTCGCCGGAGACCCGATCGCGCCAGGCAAGCCAGATGCCGTCACGACTTTTTCTGAGACTGCCGTTGAAGGATACATGGGCGCTGAATGCGTATTGCCTGGCAGGAAATTACTCCTTTGCGCTCCCCACATGCGAATCTGTTCGCGATCATATTCGCTCAGATTGATCAGTTGTATGCCCGCCAGCATCCGCGCTTCGCTGGACCACACCACGCGCACATTCACCTGCACCGGCTTGGGCAGGCCGTTTAGGGGAATGGAAACTTGCGTCACAAAATTGCAGGGCAGCTCGATGAGCGTGGAAACCAGCAAGCCGTTCTCGCTGATATTCAGCAACAGTCCTTCCGTCTTGCCATCAATCGCAATGCAAATCGGAGCATTCGGAACGAAGCGCGAGTAGAAGCGTCTCTCATTGGCCGTTGCGGCCGGGGACATCTGCTGGACTGTACTGGACATTTCCAACTCCGTACTGAGCGACTGTCTCGATGCTGTGAGAACCGCGATGCGCTCCGCTGGGGAGAAGGCTTAACGTGGTTACGCGTTGAGTTAAAACCCTTGGTGGTGTGGAATGTTTCGGTCATCTGTAAGGCTCCAGCTACCCGCTAGTGGGAGTACAGGATTTACCTTACGAATTGCGCAACGGGTCGGCGACTGCGGAGCACTCAGGGATTTCTACCAGTGTTTCGCTCGGGGCTGCAACGCGTCGCGCCGCTAACCCCCTTTGCCGCAGAAAAGAGAAACCGCGTTTGAGTCCTTCCCAGAAGAACATAGCCAGCAACAGGAAGCTAACTGCGATGCAGGCGATCAGCGCAAGGATTCCCAGTAAAGCCAGTATTTCCCTCACCAAATATACTTTCGGCGCCAGCCACAGGGTAGCCACCAGAGAGAGAAGCGCTGCGAGAAACATGCCTGTTTTCAATGGCTTGGTTCGCCACGCCATATAGGATGGCAGCGCATCTGGTGCCTCTGGCGCCTCCGCCCATAGGGATTCGTAGGCACACCCGCTCTCGGTAGACGCCGTGAGCCGTATCTCTTGAGCAGGTTTCGCACTCGCTGGAGTGAAAGTGCTCACGGAACTGGCTAATAGCTCTGGCCCTTGCCCACTCCACTTCCGAATCTGTTCTCGCTGGTATTCGGTTAGGTCGGCCAGCCGGACGCCCGCAAGCATCCTGGATTCGCTGGTCCAAACCACACGAATCTTCACAACCAAGGGCTGCAAATGGCCCTGGAGCGGAATAGTCGTTAGGGCTGCAAATTTGCACGGCAGGGGAACGGGCGTTGCGACCAGCAAGCCGTTCTCGCTGATATTGAGCAGCAGGCTTTGATTTATTCCATCCAGCGTAAGGTAAACCGGGTTACGCGGAACGATCCGCGGATACAAACGCCGTTCCATCACTGCCGGACTGGGAAGAGAGGGTTGGGCTGCCGTGGACATTTTGAGTTTCCGCCCTAAGCTGCCTTGGGACGGTTGATACTCCCGAAAGGGACTCGCAGGGGCAGCACGAAACCTGGCCGCTCCAGTGAAGCGCTACAACCCAGGTTGCTAAGGAAGG
>JAYVMO010000169.1:0-6992 GCA_043758915.1 Acidobacteriota bacterium
GACGAGGCCGAGGCGCTGGTGCAGCGCGCGCTGAAGGAAGAGCCGTACAGCGGGGCGTATCTCGACAGCCTGGGCTGGATCTATTTCAAGCAGAATAAGCTGGCCGAGGCGGAAGCCACGATGCGCAAAGCAGTGGAGCGCGAAGGGCACGACGCGACGATCCATGCGCACCTGGGCGATGTTTATGCGAAGAGCGGCCGGCCGGAACTAGCCGCGATCGAATGGGAGAAGTCGCTGGCGGAGTGGCGGCGCTCGCTTCCGGCGGACATCGAGAATGACAAGGTGGCGGAGCTGGAGAAAAAGGTTTCCCAGAGGAAGCATCGCGTGGCGCAAAAATCCTCGCCGCAGGACGTGAAACCGCAATAAACCTCATGCGCGAAGTCCGCATTCCCGCGTTCGCAAAAATCAATCTGCGTCTGGATATTCTCGGCAAGCGCGCCGACGGCTATCACGAGTTGCGCACGGTTTTCCAGACGGTGTCGCTGCACGACGAGATGCGGCTGCGCGCGTCGAGACGGCCGGGAATCGAATTGACGATTCACGGGAATGAAATCCTTTCGCAGGAACCCTTCCAGAGAAATCTCGTGTATCGCGCGATGGACACGCTGCGGCGGGAACTGAAGATTCGCGGCGGCGTGGAGATCGATCTGAAGAAGACAATACCCGCGGGGCGCGGCCTCGGCGGGGGCTCAAGCGACGCGGCGGCGGCGCTGCTGGGGTATCTGCGGCTGACGGGAAAGAAGCTGGCGACGGCGCGATTGCTGGAGATTGCAGCGTCGCTGGGCGCGGATGTGCCGTTTTTTCTGTTTGGCGGGCGGGCGCTGGGCGTCAATAAAGGCGACGAGATCTATCCGCTGCCGGATATCGCGAAACGAGCGGTGCTGATCGTTTCGCCGCGGGACATTCACGTGCCGACGCCGGACGCTTACCGCTGGGTGCAGGCCAAGCCGCTGGCATTGACAAAACCGGCCGCCAACCGTAAACTCTTTGAGTTCTGTGCTCTATGTTGGAGCGCGCAGGGAAGCGGCCTTTCGAATGATTTTGAGGGGCCGGTGTTCCGGCGGCATCCCCGGCTTGACGCGATCAAGCGGGAATTGCTCCAAAGAGGAGCTGCAGAGGCCTCGCTGGCGGGTAGCGGTTCGGCGGTGTTTGGAGTTTTCCCGAGCCCAGCGATGGCGCGCCGAGCCGCTGTAGGGTTTCAGGACGAGCAGACCTTCGTTTGCGAGACACTTTCTCGTGACAGGTACCTTCAGCGAGTGAAGGGTGCGCTTTGACAAGCGCGCGTGCCGTGCACTGATCCGCAGCGACTTTTCGCGACCATCCCGTATAAACAGGTTTCGCACACAGGGGAAGTGTTTCGAGGTGCGACCGCAGAGCGGTGGCACGGAGCGCGCGCGCCGTGAACGACGACCGATTCAAGATATTTTCGGGGACCGCAAATCTGCCGCTGGCCGAAAATATTTGCAAGCATCTGAATGTTCCGATCGGGAATGCCAAGCTAGGGCGGTTCAGCGACGGCGAGATCTATTTTCAGATTCTCGAGAACGTGCGCGGCGCGGATGTGTTCGTGGTGCAGCCGTGCTGCTATCCGGTGGACAGCCACCTGCTCGAGCTGCTGCTGATGATCGACGCGTTTAAGCGCGCGTCGGCGTGGCGGATTACGGCGGTGCTGCCGTACTACTGCTACGCGCGGCAGGACCGCAAAGACAAGCCGCGTGTGCCGATCTCCGCGAAGCTGGTGGCGGACTTACTGGAAACCGCGGGCGCGAGCCGGGCGCTGACGCTAGATTTGCATGCTCCGCAGATTCAGGGGTATTTCGACGTGCCGGTGGACCATCTGTACGGGTCGCCGGTGCTGGTGGAACATTTCCGGCAAATGAAACTGCCGAACCTGACGGTGGTTTCGCCCGATGCCGGGGGAGTGGAGCGCGCGCGGTCTTTCGCGAAGAAGCTGGGTGCGCCGCTGGCGATCGTGGATAAGCGGCGCGTGGACGTGGACGTCAGCGAAGTGATGAATTTGATCGGCGATGTGCGCGGACGCAGCACGCTGATCGTGGACGATATTATTGATACGGCGGGAACGCTGGTGAAGACCGCCGAAGCGCTCATCCGGGAAGGCGCGACGCAGGTTTTTGCGGCGTGCACGCATGCGGTGCTTTCCGGCCCGGCAATTGAGCGCATTGCGAATTCGCAGATTAAAGAAGTGGTGGCGACGGATTCGGTGCCGATGTCGGAAGCGGCGAAGAAGATGGGCAAGATCAAGGTGCTGAGCGTGGCGGATTTGCTGGCGCGGGGGATTCGGTCGATTCATGAAGAGACTTCGATTAGTGAGTTGTTCATTTAGAGGTGACTGGTGGTTGGTGACTGGTGACTGGCGCGCTTCGCGATGCATTGAGTCCGCGAAACCAAGGCACCCAACAAAGATTCGAAATTCAGCAACGGATTGAAGGGAAGGAAGCATGGCTCAGACGCAGATTGTGGTAGAAGCAGCGCCCCGGCCGGAACGGGGCAAGAATGAAGCGCGGCGGCTCCGCCAGACGGGCAAAGTGCCCGCGGTGATGTATGGCGGGAAGGGCGCTGCCATCACGCTGGCGCTGAACACCAAGCAGGTGGTAGCGATTCTCCGTTCGGAGAGCGGCCACAACACGCTGTTCCAGGTGGACCTGGGCGGAAAGCAGGAACCGGCGATTCTGAAGGATTGGCTGGTGGATCCCGTCAGCGGAAAATTGCTGCACGTGGACCTGCTGCGCGTGGCCATGGACGTGCGCATGAGGGTGAAGGTGCCGGTGCACACGTTTGGCGAGCCTTCGGGCGTGAAGGTAGAAGGCGGAGTGTTCGAAGTTGTGACGCGCGAAGTGGAAATCGAATGCTTGCCGGGCGAAATTCCGACGGAGTTCAAGATGGACGTCAGCGGCCTGATGCTGGGGCAACAGCTTCGCGCCAGCGAACTGCCGATTGACAGCGCGAAGATGAAACTGATTACGGAGCCGGAACGCGTTCTAGCACACGTGGTCGCGCTGCGTGTCGAGGAAGAGAAGCCCGCGGAAGTGGTGGCCACGGAAGCGGCGACGCTGGCCGAGCCCGAAGTCATCAAAAAGGGCAAGAAGGAAGTGGAAGGCGAAGAAGGCGCCGAGGCGGAAGCCAAGCCGAAGGCGGAAAAGACCGAGAAGAAGAAGTAAGACGGCGAGGGCGACTGCCTCCGGCGTGTTTGTTTGCGCCGGAATGGCGGGCGTCCTAGTTGCACGGACAAAGGGTTTATGCGGCTTATTGTCGGACTTGGGAATCCCGATCCGGAGTATCAGTGGACGCCGCATAACCTGGGTTTCATGGCGGTGGAGGAGCTGGCGAATCGCGGCGGGATTCGCGTGGTGCGGCCCGAGGGCAAAGCGCTGATTGGCCGCGGGAAGCTCGCCGGGGAAGAAGTGGTCCTCGCGAAGCCGCAGACGTACATGAACCTCAGCGGCATTTCGGTGCGGGAGCTGATGGGGAAGTACGAAGTGGAGTTGAGCGATTTGCTGGTGATGTGGGATGAAGCGCAACTGCCGATGGGAACGATTCGGATTCATCCGGACGGCAGCGCCGGGAGCCACAACGGCGCGAAGTCGGTGATCAGCGCGGTGGGGACGCAAGAGTTCGCAAGACTGCGGCTGGGCTGCGGGCCGGATCATCCGGTGAGCAGCCGCAAGGAATATGTGCTGCGGCCGATGAAGAAGGCGGAACTGGAAGTGGCGGCGGAAATGATTGCCGAAGCCGGTGACGCGGTGGAAATGATCCTGAGCCGGGGGCTGGATGCGGCGATGACGCGGTACAACCGGAAGGCGCCGCCGGCAGCGGATGCGGCGGAAGAAAAGTAGAAAAGATTTTTGCGGGCCGGGCGCCCGCAAGCGAAGGAAAAGAGGCCAACATGGAAGAACGTTTGTACGATTTGATCTTCATCGCGCGTCCGGCGACGCCGGAAGAAGAGATCAAGAAGGTGATGACGAGCATCGAGCACACCTGCGCGGAGAAGGGCGCGAAGATCGAGAAGACGGAGCAATGGGGTACACGGAAGCTGGCGTATCGCGTGGCCAAGCACCGCGAAGGGATCTACGTTTACCAGCAGATTCGCACCACGCATGCCGAGTTGATCGCGGAGCTGGAGCGGCGTTTGCGCGTGCAGGACGCGGTCATCAAGTATCAGACCGTGCGTTTGGACGAGGATTTGAAGCGGCAGAAGAAACTGGTGGACAAGCGCGAGAAGCGTGCTGCGCGGCGTCCGCGACGCACACCCGCGCCGCCAGCCCAGGTGCAGGCTCCAGCGCAGGCTCCAGTTCCGGAACAGACTGCCGCGGCGAGCTGAGTTCGTAGCGCGTGGCGTGAGTTTTTGAGAAGAGAGAATTTGGTCCCCGGCGATGCCGGGGCACACGGGAAAGGCAGGCAGGTATGGCAGAGGAACAGAAGCAAGGACCCGGACCCGGCGGAGCGCCGCGGCGTGAAGGCGGATCCGGGGGACATGGTGGACACAGCGGACCGCGGCGTGAAGGCGGACCGGGTGGAGGAGCGGGCGGTCCCGGTGGACCGCGGCGAGGCAAGCGGCAGTATTTCCGCAAGAAGAAAGTCTGTAAGTTCTGCGTCGAGAAGATGGACTTCATCGACTACAAGCGCGCGGACATTCTGTCGCAGTTCGTGCAGGAGCGCGGCAAGATTCTGCCGCGGCGCATGACAGGGGTTTGTTCGCGGCACCAGCGCTGGCTGGGCGAAGCCATCAAACGCGCGCGGAACATCGCGCTGATGCCGTTCGCGGGCAGCGCGTCGGGCACCCAGCAACCGCGCGCGGTGGTTGCGGCTGCACCAGGTACCCACGCCGCACCGGCAACGGCTGCTGCACCGGCAACGGTTGTTGCACCGGAAGCGGCTGCCGAGGCGCCGAAGAGCTAAGGGAATAGGAGCTTAGAGAAACGAAATGCAAATCATTCTGCAAGAAGACGTCGAGAAGCTGGGGCACCGCGGAGACATCGTCACCGTCAAGCCGGGTTACGCGCGCAATTTCCTATTGCCTCAGAAGCTGGCTGTCGAAGCGAGCGCCGGTAACCTGAAGGCCATCGAACGCATGCGCACCTCGCTGGGCAAGAAGACCGCTACGGAGCTGGAGGCCGCGCAGAAGCAGGCCGCGCTGCTCAATGGGGTAGCTCTGAAATTCACGCGCAAGACCGGAGAGAATGACCAGATGTTCGGCTCGGTGACTTCCGCGGACGTTGCGGAAGGGCTTACGGCGCAGGGGTTCAAGATTGATAAGCGCAACGTATACCTGGCCGAAGCAATCAGAGCCATCGGCGAATATCCGGTGACCATCAAGGTGTTCCGCGACATCACCGCCGAAGTGAAAGTGCACGTGGAGAAGGAAGCGTAGTAAGCCTTTCCAATTAATTTTTTTAAACAGGGGCGCAGCATGCTGCGCCCCTACATTTTTTTGCGATACTTTTTTGTTCGGCAGCCAATAAAAAGTTTTGCAGAGATTTCCGAAGCGATGCACAGCCATGCACAGGCACTCCGATTGACGTGGGGAGGAGTTGCGCGCACAATGCGCGGACACTGCGAACAGGTGCAGCGGGCGAACCCGGAAAGAAACAGGCCGCGCTTGCCCTGATTGGGGAACTGTGCTAAAAACAGGCGAAGAGAAGGCGAATATTAGGCAAAAACCGTATGCCCGCTGACGCGACACTCGAAAAACCCTTGCCGAACAATCTGGACGCCGAGCGTTCGGTGCTGGGCGCCATTTTGCTGGACAACAACGCGTTGAACGCGGCGATCGAGAATTTGCGCCCGGCGGATTTTTTCCTGGACAAGCACCGTCTCGTATACACACAGATGATTGCCCTGGGCGAGAGCCAGCAAGCCATCGATCTGGTGACGCTGACGGAACAGTTGCACCGGCAGGGGGATCTGGAGGCGTCGGGAGGCGCACCGTACCTGGCGTCGCTGGCCGACGGCATGCCCAAAGTTTCGAACGTGGAGCACTACGCGCGCATCGTCAAGGAAAAGGCGCTGCTGCGGAACCTGATCCATACCACGCACAATATTCAGCAGCGGGCGTTCGAAGGCGAAGACGATGCGGACGCGATTTTGGATAACGCGGAGTCCTCAATTTTCGAGCTGGCCGAGGACCGCGTAAAGGCTGGGCTGATTCCGGTAAAGGATATCGTCCGGGACAATTTCGAACGCCTGGAGAAAATCTTCCGGGAGGGGAAGAGCATCACCGGCATTCCCACGGGGTACACGGAACTCGACAAGCTGACCTCCGGGTTGCAACCGTCCGAGTTGCTGATTCTGGCGGCGCGGCCGTCGCAGGGGAAGACGGCGCTGGCGCTGAATCTGACCGAAAACATCGCGTTGCGCGCGGGGCAGCCGGTGGCGTTCTTTAGCCTGGAAATGTCGAAGGAGTCGTTGTTGCAGAGGCTGGTGGCTTCGGTGGCGCAGATCGATGCACACAAGTTCCGGACAGGACATTTAAGCAGGGAAGACTGGAAGCGGATGACGGAGGCGCTGGGGACGATCGCGGCCGCGCCACTGTGGATCGATGATGCCGGGTCGATCAGCGTGCTGGAAATCGGAGCGAAGGCGCGGCGGCTGAAACGCGACAAGACGGGACTTGCACTGGTGGTAGTGGACTATTTGCAACTGATTACGGCGCGGGGACGCTTTGGCAACCGGCAAGAAGAAGTGTCGAGCATTTCGCGCAGCTTGAAGGGGCTGGCCAAGGAGCTGAAGGTGCCGGTGCTGGTGCTGAGCCAGCTGACGCGCGCGCCGGAGCGCGACGAGCGCGGGCCACAGCTTTCCGACTTGCGGGAATCGGGCGCGATCGAGCAGGATGCGGACGTGGTGATGTTCATCTACCGGCCGAATTTTTTCAAAGCCGGGGCGACGCCGGAGGAAAGAGAAGAGACGGAACTGCGGCTCGCCAAGCAGCGCAATGGTCCGACGGAAAGCGTCAAGTTTGTGTTTCGCAGCCGGTT
>JAYVMO010000170.1:0-4743 GCA_043758915.1 Acidobacteriota bacterium
AGCGGAGGTTCCGCAGCAGCAGTAGCAGCGGACCTGGCGGTCGCGGCCCTCGGCACGGATACCGGCGGCTCGATTCGCCAGCCCGGGGCGTTCTGCGGCATCCCCGCGATGATGGGCAGCTATGGCCGCGTTTCCCGCTACGGCTTGATCGCCTTCGCCTCTTCGCTGGATCGCATCGGACCGCTGGCGCACAACGTCGCCGACGTCGCCACCGTGCTGCAAACCATGGCAGGGCGCGATCCGCAGGACTCCACATCCACAACTGCGCCGGTGGAAGATTATTCCGCCACGCTGAAAAATTCCGTGAGCGGCTTGAAGATCGGCATCCCGCAGGAATATTTCGCCGAGGGCATGCATCCCGGTGTTCGCGAAAAAATTCTGGCCGGCATCGACCTTTACAAAAAACTGGGCTGCGAAATTGTGGACATCCACTTACCGCACACCAAATACGCCATCGCAACCTACTACATCATTGCCACTGCGGAGGCCAGTTCCAACCTGGCGCGCTATGACGGAGTGCGCTACGGCCTACGCGCAAAGAGTGACGCCTTAATTCCGATGTACCGCAAAACGCGCGGCCAGGGTTTTGGCGCCGAAGTGAAGCGCCGCATCGTGCTTGGCACGTACGTGCTTTCCGCCGGCTATTACGACGCCTACTATTTGAAAGGCCAGAAAGTCCGCTCCCTCATCGCCCAGGATTTTCGCGAGGCGTTCGCGAAAGTGGACGCCATCGTCACCCCCACTTCCCCGGTGCCGCCCTTTAAAATCGGCGAGCGCGTCAACGATCCCCTGCAGATGTATCTGGCCGACATTTATACGGTGACCGGCTCACTCGCCGGGCTGCCCGGCATTTCCGTGCCTTGCGGCAAGATAGACGGCAGACTGCCGGTCGGCTTGCAGATTTTCGGCCCGGCCTTTGGCGAAGCCAAAGTGTTGCAACTTGCCCAGGCCTTCGAGCAAGCCGGCGGCGGCTCGCTGTAACTTGCCCGTGGGATTTCAGGCTGGTAACTTATGTTCTGCCAGGGTACGGCACGTGCGGCCAATCGATCCCATCCTCGAAAAGTTGGAAAAGGCGCAGACCGCGTTCTTCCGCTGCGCCGACTCGGTGCCGATGGAACATTGGTCCACCAGGCCCGGCCCCGGGCAATGGTCTGCCGCGGAACTCTCCGCCCACCTGATAGCCGTGGAACGGGACATTGTCAGCGCTTCGGACCGGGTCACGCAGAAAGTCCCGCGTCACATACCCGCAATCAAACGCTTTCATCTCCCAATGTGGCTGGTACAAAGCCCGTTCATCCGTCGTAAGTCGCCCATCCCGACCGACAATTCCCTGCTGGGCAGCAAGGAAGAAATGTTGGCGGAACTGCGCGGCGCCCGCGAGCGCTCCCTGGCATTTCTGGACGAAACGCAGCGCAAGGATTTGAGCGTGTACTGCTGGCCGCATCCCTTTCTGGGAATGTTAAACGTATATGAATGGTTCGACATGATCGCCGCGCACCAGTTGCGGCATACCAAACAAATGAAAGAAATTTCCTCTCGACTCCCGAAAGCTGTAGGAAATTCGCAAAACTAATACCTTTTGCATGTTGCCCTGCCGTTTCGGGAAGCGATTTGGGCCGTTCAATGCGGTGTGAAAACGGTCAATTCCTCAGCAAAAACGCAGTTTTCCACAAAGTACTAGAGAAAAAGTTTTCACGGAACATAAACGGAACGACTATTGCTCTTACAACATCCATCTTCTAACCTGCTGCAAGCATCGAAGCAGATAGAAGTGGAACCGAAAGTCGCAGAAGAGATGCGAGGGACCCTTGGTAAGAGTTAAATCAAGCCAGAAGATTTTCACGGACGCCGAAGTCGCCAATTTGACCGGGATTTGTCTCGACCATATCCGTAACTTCGCGCAAAGCCGCCACTTGGGGTTCATTGCGCGCGCGGCACAAGCCGCCAATGCGACTGCCGATCAGCTGCTGTTCACGCTGTCTGACCTGACCGTGCTGATTACGCTTTTCCCGCGCTGCACGCACTAAGCTAGGAGCCCGGCAGGTTGCGCTGCCCGCCACTCTTGGTTGCGCGCCTCAGTCCCTCAAATTTCCCCTTATTGCAGACCCATTCCCGCCCATGTAGTCTGTCTCTTGGCAGTGCCGTCAGCCTTCTGACAACGCCAACCAAGGTTTTCATGGCTCCAGGACCAAATTCTCGCCGACTCGTTTATACCGCAATCATTGTATTTCTGGGCTTCTGGACTCCGGTCCTTTGCCCGCAGGAGCGTTCCGCTCAAAGTCCTGCCGCCTCGCAAAAAGACAAGGCCATCGCCGGCCCTCGTGGCCTGAAGCTGGTTCTCGCCGATGGCACCTACCAACTGGTTCGCGAATATCAGCGCAACGGCGACCATGTTCGTTACTACAGTGTCGAGCGTGGCGATTGGGAAGAACTTCCGGCCTCCCTGGTGGATTGGGATGCCACCGCAAAAGCCGCTGAGGCGGACAGCAAAGATTCTGCCGCGCTGCTGGCTAAGGTTCACAAACTGGAAGAATCCAAGCGCATGGATAACGTGGGCGACGTAGACGCCAGCCTGCCCGTGGGCCAGGGGGCGTTTCTGCCGCAGGGCGAAGGCATGTTCCTGGTGGAGGGCGCATCCATTCGAGTGCTGGACCAGGTTTCCTCGGACGCCAAGACGGACAAGGCGCGGGCTATCGAACAAGTGCTTTCACCCGTCCATCTGGTTCCAGGAAAAAAGAATCTGATACTGGCGGGAGCTCACGCGGCGGTGCGGCTGAAAGCAAAAAGCCCGGAATTCTATTTGCGCGAAGCTCCCCCGGATCCGGAGCGCAGCTCGCAAGTTCAAAAAAGCAGCCGGCCAGGCGAGAATGGCCCGGACGTGCAACTGATCCAAACCAAAGTGCGCCACAGTTCGCGGCTCATTGAATCCATCAGCTCTTATTTCCCCGGAGTCGCTTCAGAAAAGGTAAAAACTATTTCCCTGCAGCGCTGGGAAGTGGCGGGGGATGTTTACAGGTTTACGCTGGGCGAGGCATTGCCGCCCGGCGAATATGTGCTGGCCGAAATGTTGCCGAGCGGAATCAACGTGTACGTTTGGGATTTCGGGGTTGATGAAAATCAGGGAACTACCACACAAAAGTAACCTATCGCTTGCTTCCTACCGGGATGTGCACGAAAACTTCCATCAGCAGATTTAACACGTCGGAAATGCGGAAAGGTTTCTGCAATCGCCGCGCGCCGGCTGGACCTCTGCCTTCTTCCGTGAACACATCGCCCGACATAAAAATGATTTCCAGCTTGTGGGTTCCGGCGGCAACGCGCAAGCGCTCCGCCACGCTGTAGCCATCGGCGTTGGGGCCGCTTCCGGCCAATTTCAAGTCGCAGAGCACCGCGTCAAATTTACGGCCGAGCACCAGGCTTAGCGCCTGCTCCGCGCTTCCCGCGCAATCGACGTGCAATCCTTGCGCTGCCAAACCCTCCGAAAGCAGCATGCGAATGCTTTCTTCATCATCCAGAACCAGCACGGCGCGGTCGCGCAGCAAATCCATGGACGGCGGGATCCACTCGCCGGAGCTGGTGTCCAGATCCTTGAGAGTGTTTACGGAGCGAGCCACGGCGGGCAAGGACACGGTGAAGGCCGCGCCGCCGGCTGGCAAAGTTTCCGCCAGAATATTTCCGCCATGCTCGCGCACGATGGACATGCAGATGCTCAAGCCCAGTCCAGTGCCGCCGCCAGGGCGTTTTGTAGTAAAGAACGGATCAAATAGTTTGGGCAAAGTCTCCGGCTTAATGCCCACGCCGTCATCCTGCACTGTGGATGTCACGCGCCCGCCTGATTGCCCGACATGAATCTGGATGCGCCCGGAAGTGCGCACTTCGTGGATGGCTTGTTCGGCGTTGCTGATCAGGTTCAAGAAAATCTGAATGAGCTGGTTGGCGTCGCCGACTATCGCCGGGAGGCCCGGCGTGGGATGAAATTCCACCTGCACGTTATTACGCTTCAGGGAGTGCTCGTGCAGCTGCAGGGTACGCTCGATTATGGTGTTCATATCCAGCGATTTTTTCTGCGGCAAAGCAGGGCGGGAAAATTCCAAAAGATTTTGCACGATGCGGGCAGCGCGGCGGGCCTGGCGGTGAGTCATTTCCAGCTGGCGTTTCGCGCTTTCGTCGATCCCTTCACGGTCGCGCAACAGTTCGCTGACTCCCAAAATCGCGGTCAGCGGATTGTTCAATTCGTGGGCCACACCGGCCAGCATCTGCCCCATGGAAGCCAGCTTTTCGGCCTGGATTAACTGTTCCTCCAGGCGCTTCACTTCCGTTACGTCACGTCCGGAAATAACGATGCCTTCAATTTTCCCGCTCTCATCGAACAGCGGGCTGAAATGGCACTTCAGGCGCCGCCAATCCCCTCGCTTGTGGCGAACGCGCATTTCGGTGGAACCAAATGTAGCCTTGCCAGCGAGAATATCCCGCACCGAGGCAGCCAACGTTGGGCGGTCTTCGGCATGCGTCAATTCCCCCAACGTGGTGCCGAGCATTTCATCGGCGGCGAATCCCAACACTTCCTTAACGCGCGGACTCACGAAGGTGTAGCGATTTTCCACGTCCACCACGAAAATCAAATCCGGGAAGCCATCCACCAGACGGCGCGCAAATTCCTGTTGCTTATGCAGCCTGCGTTCGATGGCCCGGCGTTCCGTAACGTCCATGACCGAGCCGTGATAGCGAGTCACTTTTCCGGCC
>JAYVMO010000171.1:0-18558 GCA_043758915.1 Acidobacteriota bacterium
GCTCGAATGTTGTGTACGAGCATATACCCGATAAAATGGCCCGATAAATCGTGCTCTGCAGGAAGCGCGCGCAGCATTTCGCTTTTGTCGATAACAAGAATGGTGGTCGGTGTAATGGCCGTAGCCATGCCCATTCGGATCGACTGGCCCGCCATGCAACCCTCGCCAAAAAAACGCTCGGACCAAACATCGCGACCACAGCTTCCTTACTCGACGCATTAACGCCATTAACAACAGAGAATTTTATGCCGCTCTTTTCAGTGTACATGACTCTATCCGCAGCGTCACCTTGAGAGAGGGTCGACCGGGCTCTCCGAAATTCAGCGACTCTTCTCGCCACTCCCGCAGTATCGAGAGAGGCTCGCGGGTCGAAGGAGTTCTTCTTCTCGGATTTCTTGATTTTCATATTCAAGTGGAGACGCCACCTCTTCGAGATCCCTTAACGGCCACACTTACCATACCAAGAAGCTCCGTCGCCGGACTGTATAAAAGAGAACAGTCAATCGTCTTGGTGTTAGCTTGGACAAGTTCGGCTATTCAACGAGCTGCAGGTTCAAGGCTATGCGCACACCGTTGACAACTGCAGCCAGACTCGCCATAACGCTGGCGTTCCATGCCCGATTCTTCATGATCAAGCTTTCCTCCTTCCGCCCCCTGATTACCAACCTCGGCTTGCTTTCGATTGTCGACTGTAGCCAACGTTCATGCGGTTGACCCAGGTCAATAGTTGATGTGACGGGCATCACACAGCAAACTCCGAAAGCGGTAAGTAGGCGGGAAATCCGGCGGGGCTGCCATGGAGCTGTTTGCCTTTGGACAGCACGGTGCGCGGGAATTCTTGACGGCGGCGCGGGCCTCCGCTAGCGTCAATGAGTACGGAGTGCCTCCCCGCTCCGGCGGCGCGCCGCAGGCACATATCACATAGGGCGGGAGAATCCATTGGCCAACGCAATCATCACGCTTACCACCGACTACGGCACCAACGACCATCTCGTTGGCACGCTCAAGGGCGTGATCCTGAGGATCAATCCGGATGTCACCCTCGTGGACATCACACATAATGTGACGCCGTTCGATTTGCTGGACGGTGCTCTGGCCATCGGAGCGGCATACTCTTACTTCCCGCCGAAGACGATTCACGTCGTAGTGGTCGATCCCGGCGTGGGAACGGAGCGGCGGCCGCTTCTGGTGAGCGCGGGCAACCAGTATTTTGTTGCCCCGGATAACGGCGTGCTCTCGGTGATCTTCGATCAAGAGCAGCACAACGTCGTCGTACGCCATGCCAATGCCGAACACTACTATCTGCAACCGGTTAGCAAGACGTTTCATGGCCGTGACATTTTTGCTCCCGTGGCGGCGTGGCTCTCCAAAGGCTGGCAGACGGCCAGCATGGGCGACGAAATTCAGGACTACAAGCGCTTCGCGCTGCCACGCCCCAAGGCGGCGGATGGGGTAACCAAGGGCGTCGTGTTGCGTGTGGATTCCTTTGGCAATCTGGTGACGAATTTCCGATCGGAAGACCTGCCGGAAGCCGCAGTGAATGGCGGTGCCCTTAAATTGACAGTCGGGACGCATGCCGTCACTAAATTGGTGGAGACCTTCGCGCGAGGCGAGGCCGGCCAGCCGGTTGCGTACGTGGGATCGAGCGGGTACGTGGAAATCGCGGTGAACAAAGCGCATGCGTCGCGCACGCTGGGGCTGGGGCGCGGCGCTGCCGTTGTACTCTCCAAAGAGTAGTTCCTTTTTCAAAACTCATTACGGGTTTTAGACCACGGCTTCCATTTTGCTGGTGATCGAGACGGGCGGGGCTCTTCCAGGGTAAACAAGCCGGCCCTGCAGCGGCCGCTCTGTCTGGCAATTTCACGTCAGCGCGACTGTTCGAGGGCGGCCATTTGGGAACGCGTGCGCGGATCGAGCCAATCGCGCCAGGCATCGCCTAGCAGATTGAACGCGAGAACGGCCGTCATCACCGCGAGCGCGGGGAAGATCACCATGTGCGGAGCGTCAAAGAGGTGGCTGCGCGCATCGTTGAGCATGGAACCCCAACTTGGCACGGGAGCGAGTACTCCGAGGCCGAGAAAACTCAGCGTGGACTCCGCAAGGATCGCTCCCGCCATACCGATGGTCGCTTGTATCAGAACCGGCTGAATCATATTGGGCAAGACATGCCGCAGCAAAATGCGCGCATTGCTCGCGCCCAATGAACGGGCGGCCATGATGAATTCGAGTTCCTTCACTTTCAGGACTTGCGCTCGCGCCAGCCGCGCGTAGCCCGCCCAGCCGGTGATCACCAGCGCGAGAATGACTTTTCCAATTCCTGGCCCGAAAAACGCCGCGAACGCGATGGCCAGGAGAATTCCCGGAAAAGAGAGAAAAGCGTTGATCAGCAGGAGGTTTACGAGGCCATCGAACCAGCCACCGGCAAAACCCGCCAGCATACCAATCGTAAGACCCGTGATCCCGCAGCCCAGCACAACGGAAACAGCCACGAGGAGTGAAACACGCGCACCATACAACGTGCGCGACATCGTGTCGCGGCCCAGTTCGTCCGTCCCCATCCAATGCGCACGCGAAGGAGACTCCAAACGCGACGGTAGATCCTGCGCCGCCGGATCAGCGGGAGCAATCCAGGGCGCAAGCAGTGCGGAGAGAAGCAGAAGCGCGGCAGCAGCGAAACCCACACGCGCGAGAACGCTTTGGCCGAGGAATTTGCGCAGAGTGGAAAGAGCGCTCATGACAACCGCACCCGCGGGTCAACCACCGCGTACAGAATATCCGTGAGCATGTTGACCAAAACATAGGAGAGCGCGATGACCAGGATGCAACCTTGAAGCAGCGGATAGTCGCGCGATGAAATCGCCTGCACGGTCAGGCGTCCGATTCCCGGCCAGGAGAAAATCGTCTCGGTGACGATAGTACCCGCGAGCAGGGTTCCGAACTGCAGGCCAAGAATGGTGATGATGGGAATCAGCGCATTGCGGAATGCGTGGCGGAAAAGCACCGCGCGCGTGGTAAGGCCTTTGGCGCGAGCGGTTCGCACGTAGTCGCTCGACAATTCTTCCAGCATCGAGCCGCGCACCATGCGGGTAAGAATCGCCGCCAGCGCAGCCCCCAGAGTGGCGGCAGGAAGCACGTAGTTCGCGGCGCCACCGCGGCCGGAAACGGGCAGCCATCCCAGTTCGATTGAAAATAGGAGAATGAGCACGGGCCCCAGCGCGAAGTTGGGCACCGCGAGTCCGAACAGTGTGAAGAGGCCGACGGCACGATCCACCGTTTGCCCTCGGTGGTGCGCGGCGAGAGCGCCGGCAGGAATGGCGATAGCCGCACAAACGAGCAGCGCGAGGAACGCAAGTTGCAGCGTCGCTGGGTAGCGTTCGAAAATGATGCGCCGAACCGGCGCTTGAAATTTGAAGGACTGGCCGAGATCGCCATGCGCCAGTTGCAGCAGATAATGGCCGTACTGCACGTGCAGCGGAAGATCGAGCCCCAGCGTATGGCGAAGCTGCACCAGTTCTCCGGGCGCCGCGCCTTCGCCGAGCATCTGCTCGACGGGATCGCCCGGCACGATGTGAATCATCAGAAAAACCAGCGTCAGCACCAGCCAGAGCGCCGGAAGCGTGAGCAGGAATCGCTGGAGGAGATGGCGTGTCATCCGTTGGCTGGACCTAAGAATCCGCCGCGGCGGTCTTGGATTCTTTCACAGGCTGTGCGGCGCCGGCGCCAGATGCAACGGAATGCTCTTCGCCGGAGGCCGGCCGCAATCGCAGAATTTTTACCCTAGCCACGCGCTTCTTGTCCATCTCCACCACGGTAAACCGGAAATTGCCGTGCTCGAAGCTTTCTCCGCCCTTCGGGATAAAACCGAGCTGATCGAGGACGAAGCCGCCGACGGTGGCATAGGCATGATCCTCCGGCAGAGTAATGTTGTACTGCGTGTCCAGGTCGCGCACATTCAGCGCGGCGTCAAAAATCACCGCGCCATCGGCGAGCGTCAGCGGGCGCTCGACCACATCGAATTCGTCATGAATCTCGCCGACCATCTGTTCCAGAATGTCTTCCATGGTCACCAGACCAAGAATACTGCCGAATTCGTCCACCACGAGGGCCATGCCAACATGGCGTGCGCGGAGTTCGAGGAGCAGCTCGCTGGCAGGCTTGGTTTCCGGGACGATGAACACTTCGCGCAGCACGCGGCGCAGGTCGAAAGGGGGCGGAGCGAGGTTTTCCTCAAGACGCCGCTCGCGGTCGAGCAGAATCCAGAGCATATCCTTAACGTGCACGAAGCCCAGCACTTGATCTTCGGAGCCGCGATAAACGGGAATACGCGAGCGCTGCGTGGTAGCAAATGCGCGCATGACTTCGCCCAAGTTCGACTCCACCGGCAGGGTATGCATGTCCGGCCGCGGAACCATGATTTCTCTCACTTGGACCTGCGCCAGCTCGATGGCACTGACGATGAATCTTTCTTCTCCAGCGGCCAGCAAGCCGCGTTCGCGCGCCTGCTGGATCTGAATCTGGAGCTCCTCGGTGGTGTGCGCGACGCCGTGCCCTTGCGGATTCGAGACGCCCAGCGCCTTGACGATGACACTCGAGATGCCGTCAAGCAGCTCGATGGCCCAGCGGAATGTCTTCAAGAACCAATGGAAGGGGCGCGCGATCAGCAGCGCGACACGTTCAGCTTTCGCGAGGCTCACCGTCTTTGGCACGAGTTCACCGAGGACCACGTGCAGTGCGCTGAGAAGCAAAAATGCGCCGGCCAAGGCCAGGGCATGCGCAACTAACGTCGTGCGCGTTCCGGGCGTGCCCGGCCAGAGCTGCTGAAAGGCCGTGGCGAGGGTGGCTTCACCGAGCGCGCCGATGGCCAGGCTTGTGAGCGTGATGCCAACTTGCACTCCGGAAACGACACGGTGCAGATCGCCCAAAAGCTCTTCGACAACCCGCGCGCGCACGTCGCCCTTAGCTATGAGCTGCCGAACGCGCGACAACCTTATCGCCACGAGCGAGAATTCCGCCGCGGCAAAAAAGCCGTTCAGCGCCACAAGCGCCAGCACGCCGATCAGACGCACCGCAAACATAGGCCGAATCGTTCTCCCAGCGGCATTGTAACAGCACCCATGCGGCGCTGCAGGCGCGATTGCCCGCCGCCCGCGCCACCCGCAACTACGCTTGGCCCATTCGGGTGTACCCAACCTTCACTACGCACCATGGGAGCGGTTGCGCATGCAAAGGCTCTCCTCTACACTCGACTTTCGACTAAAGCGAGTGGGAGCGGCCTTGCGCAAAATCCTGCGGTTTTTCCTCTGGGCATTCGCGGTTCTCATCGTGGCCGCCGGCTCGCTGGTGTGGTGGTTCGTTTACCGGCCTCTGCCGCAATTGGACGGTACCGCGGGTTTGCCGGGACTGAAGAGCGAGGTTTCCGTCGAGCGCGACAATTGGGGCGTGCCACACATCCGTGCGGCTTCGCTCGAGGACATGGCCGAGGCCCAGGGCTACGTCATGGCGCAGGACCGCCTCTGGCAGATGGACCTGCTGCGGCGCGTGGCCCGCGGCCAGCTTTCGGAAATCGTCGGCTCCGTGGCACTGCCGCTGGACAAGGAGTTCCGAACCATGGGCTTCAGCAGGGCCGCCGAGCGTGACGTCAACCTCCTCGATGCGGAGTCGCGTGGCGTTATTGAGGCTTACGCTCGCGGTGTGAATCGCTTCATCGAACAGCATGAGAACCGGCTCCCGCTGGAATTCTCGCTTCTCAAATACAAACCGCAACCCTGGCAAGCTTCCGATACGCTGGTGATCTCGGCTTACATGTATCAGACGCTCACGGACACCTGGGAAGACAAGCTCAGTCGCGCCAAGGTGACGGAGCGCGTTGGCGCGGAGCGGGCCAAAGAACTTTTTTCGCAAGAAGCCGCCATGGATCACTTTGTCGTAGGCGATCCCGATGTTCCCAATGATGGCTCGCGGCATGCCCGCGCGGACGCCGATGATGAAGATGACGATGACGACATGGAACCGGATACAGTGCTCAAGGCCAATCGCCTGGGCGGGAATGGGCCGTTGTTGCTGGACCGGCCGATTGATCTGGTCTCGGCGTTATGGCCTTCCATCGAGAATTTTATCGCGGGCTCGCGGCGGGAGATTCGACACGGGCTGGGCAGCAACAATTGGGTCGTCAGCGGAGCGCACACGGCAACCGGCAAGCCGCTGCTCGCGAACGATACGCATCTCGAACTAACCATTCCACCGATTTGGTACGAGGTTCACCTCACTGCGCCCGGCTGGAACGTCAAGGGATTCACACTCCCCGGTGCGCCACTCGTGGTCATTGGCCACAATGACCGCATCGCCTGGGGATTCACCAACAATGGGGCGGACGTGCAGGACCTGTACATCGAAACGTTCAATCCCGCTTCGCCACAGGAATATCTTGTTCATGGCGCGTGGACGAAGGCACGCGTCATCGACGAAACGATCCACGTCAAGGGCCAAGCGGACGAACACTTAGTGGTGACCGTCACGCGTCACGGCCCCGTGGTTCATCGCGAAGGCGATAAGGGCTACGCATTGCGCTGGACGGCGACCGAACCGGGCGGACTTGCGAACAGTTACAACTCGCTCGGCAAAGCGCAAAACTGGAACGAATTCCGCAACATCATGAAACAAGTCTGGGGTCCGGGACAAAACGCCGTCTACGCCGATGTCGACGGAAACATCGGCTACCTCATGGCTGCGCGCGTTCCCATTCGAAAGAAGGGCCACGGCGAACTGCCCGTTCCCGGCGACACCGACGACTACGAATGGACCGGCTACATCCCGTTTGACCAATTGCCGCAGGCCTTCAATCCCGAGAGCGGACTGATTGTGACCGCGAATGCGCGCGTGGTGGGGCCGAATTACAAACCGTACCTGACGGACCACTGGGAAGAGCCTTATCGAACGGCGCGCATCTACGATCTGCTGCACGACAAACACGATCTGCGGCCCGAAGACATGCTGAAGGTACAGACCGATACATACAGCTATCCCCACTTTTTCCTGGGCGAACAGTTGTCCGCCGCGGCAAAGACCGCGCAACCCAAGGATGAACGCGCCAGAAAACTCATCGAGAGCTTGAAGGATTGGAACGGCATCGCGGACGCCAATTCTCCGATCATCTCTTTTCTTGGGGCCACGCGGCGCGCTGCACTCGAGCTAATCCTCGAACCGTATCTCGGCAAGGAAACGGAACTTTATGAATGGCGGAGCATGGCTTTCCTGCAGAGAATCCTCACGGATCGGCCGGCGAATTGGCTCCCGAAAGGCTATAAGAATTACGACCAACTTCTCATCGCGGCGGCCGACCGGGCCATTCCGAAGCTGATCGCACAAACCAACAGCGGCCGCATGGAAGACTGGAGTTGGGGGCAGCTCGATTCGCTGGACATGCTGCATCCCCTCGGCCGGGAGGGTTTGCTCAAGCGGCTGCTCAGCATCACGGACAAGCCGCAATCGGGAACGGGCTACAGTGTGCGCGCGGCAACCAAGCATCACGGCCCGGCAATGCGCTTCGTCGCCAACCCCGGGGACTGGGACAATTCCATTCTCCTCATCCCGGCGGGGCAATCCGGTCAGCCCGGTAGCGGACATTACAGCGATCAATTTTCCTACTGGTACGAGGGCACCCCAATCTTCGCGCCCTTCACCGATGCGGCGGAAGCAAAAGTGCTCAAGCACACGCTAACGCTAAAACCGGCCTCGTAATGTGCCTTGCGGGCGCGACTACTCGTTCCATCGGGCGGGAACGGCCGGCCTGCACAAACCGATTGTTTCCGTTATCGCGCGTGCCTTAGAATGCTGCTTGCGCTCTCAAAGTTGAGTTCCAGAACCAGCAACTCTGGGGCTTCGCTGGGAAAGGAATATAGGCCCATCGATTGAATTCACCCGTTGCCAAAAAACCGGAACCGCCGAAGAAACCCGATTTTGAGCGCTCGCTTGCGCGTCTCGAAGAGGTTGTGCGCCGCCTCGAAAGCCCGCAGCTTTCGCTCGACGACGCCATGAAACTTTTTGAAGAAGGCGTGGCGCTTTCCCGCGAGTGCCAAAAGCAGCTCGAAGAGGCCGAAGGCCGCGTCGAAATTCTCTTGAAGAAAGCCGACGGCAAGCTGGCGCCCGAGCCGTTCGATCCCGAAAGGGAGAGCGAGTCGTGAACTTCGCATGGCGTGCCGTGCCCGCCGCTTCCCTGCTCCGATGAAACTCCCCACATTCCTTGAGGAAGACCGCCTGCTAGTGGATGCGGCTCTCGGCCGGCTTATGCCCGCGGAGACCACTCAGCCTCCTTCCATCCACGAGGCCATGCGCTATAGCGTATTTGCCGGCGGCAAACGCATCCGCCCGATTCTGTGTCTCGAAACAGCGCGTATTTTCATCAGCGATGTCACGCCCGCGCTTCATCCGGCTTGCGCCATCGAATTTATTCACACCTACTCGCTGATCCACGACGATCTGCCCGCGCTCGATAACGACGACCTGCGCCGCGGCAAGCCCACCTGCCACAAAAAATTCGGCGAGGCCACCGCGATCCTCGCGGGGGACGCGCTGCTTACGCTGGCCTTCGAAACCATTGCCGCCACGCCGGTCGATGCGCAGCGCTGCGTCTCCATACTCCGCGAGGTGTCCACGGCGGCCGGTACGGTCAATGGCATGGTCGGCGGCCAAGTGGCGGACTTGGAATCGGAAGGCCGGCGCATCGCGCCGGAAATGCTCGAATACATTCACCGTTCGAAAACCGCTGCGCTGATCCGCGCATCCATCACCGCAGGCGCGCTTTGTGCCGGTGCTTCGGAAGAAGATGTGGCCCGCTTGCGGCGCATGGGCGAAACCATCGGCTGGGCTTTTCAAGTCACCGACGACATCCTGGACGTCGAAGAATCCTCCGCCGCGCTCGGCAAAACCGCGGGAAAAGACATCGCCCAGCAGAAGGCGACCTACCCTGCTGTCTACGGCCTCGAGCGCTCCCACGAAATAGCAAACGAACTAGCCAGCAAAGCCATCGCGGAACTCGCGCCCTACGCTGCTCGCGCGCAGCGGCTTCGCGAAATCGCGGAGTTTCTCGTTCTTCGGCGCACCTGACAGGCGCACACGCATCATGAAACCCAAGGCTGTTCGCAAGCGGCTCGATATTCTTCTCGTCGAGCGCCACCTCGCCGAAACTCTTCAAAAGGCCCAAGCCATGATCCTTGCGGGGGAAATTCAAGTGCACGGCGCACGCGCCGATAAAGCAGGGATGCTGGTCGCCAGCGACTCGGCTTTGGAGGTGAATAGCAGACAGCAAAAATACGCCAGCCGCGGAGGGTTCAAACTGGCAGGAGCGCTCCAGGATTTCTCGATCGACCCTGCCGCGAAAGTGTGCCTCGACGTTGGCGCCTCCACGGGAGGATTCACGGATTGTCTGCTACAGCATGGTGCCGTGCGCATCTACGCGGTCGACGTGAACATGGACCAACTCGCCTGGAAACTGAGACAAGATCCGCGCGTCATCCGAATTACGCGCAATGCACGCGAACTAAAAATTGCGGATGTGGAAGAGCCGGTCGATCTGGTGGTAGTGGATGTTTCCTTCATCTCGGTCCGCAAGGTGCTCGCACCGGTAGCTTCCGTAGCGAAGCCAGGAGCAGACCTGTTAATCCTGGTCAAGCCGCAATTTGAATTGCGCCGGGAAGACGTAGCCGATGGCGGAATCGTAAAAGACGAAGCCTTGCATAAGAAAGCTGTGGAGCAGGCACAGCAAGGCGCGGAAATCGCGGGGCTCGAATGCCTGGACGTGCGCCCCAGCCATCTCACCGGCGCAGAAGGCAACCAGGAATATTTTCTGCACGCTCGCAAAAAACCACTAGGGTAGAATCGCAGACACACATGCAGCCCTCTGGAACTTCTCAAACGATAGGCATCATCTCCCGGCCGCGCCGATCGAATATTTCCGCCGTGGTGCCGCCGCTTCTTCAATGGCTGAAGGAGCGGGGCGTTCGCGCTCTCTACGACGAAGAGACCGCCAGCGCGCTGGACGATGGCACTCACGGACTATCGCGCGAGCGCCTGGCCGGCGAATCACAATTCCTGCTCGTGCTCGGCGGAGACGGCACACTGCTGGCGGCAGCCCGCGTGGCGGCACGATGCGGCATCCCCATCCTGCCGATCAACATGGGAAGTCTGGGTTTTCTCACGAGTTTCACGCTGGAAGAGTTGTACCCAGCGCTCGAAGAAACTCTGGCGGGCCGCTCTTCCGTCAGCGAGCGCGTGATGCTCCAGGTCGAGCTGCAACGCAATGCCAAGGTGATCGAACGGCAGCCAGTGCTGAACGAGGCAGTCATTCATAAAGGCGCCCTCGCCCGCATGATCGAGCTGGAACTCAGGATCGACAACGTATTTGTCTGCCGCTACCGCGCCGATGGCCTCATCGTCGCAACACCCACGGGTTCGACGGCCTATTCTCTTTCCGCGGGCGGCCCCATCGTACATCCTGCGGTCGAATCGTTCCTCATCACGCCGATCTGTCCGCACACGCTGAGCGACCGGCCGGTCGTGGTGCAGGACTCCTCGTCCATTGACATGAAATTGTCCAGCGAGACAGGATCCGTTTTCCTGACACTGGATGGCCAAAAAGGGATTCCGCTGGAGTCCAGCGATCGCGTCCACATTTCCCGCGCGCGGGAGATGCTGAAGCTCATCCAACCGCCCAAAAAGTCCTACTTCGAGATTCTGCATAACAAACTCAAATGGGGTGAAGCGTAGCTCACCCGCTTCGATCGCCGGCAATAATTTATGAATTATCTTTTCTGGGACGACGCTAAGCGAGAATATCGCCGCGCAACAAATCCTTCCGAGTTTCCCGGCGGCGGATCAGCCGGTAGCCGCTGCCTTCCACCAGAACTTCAGCAGGACGACATCTTGCATTGTAGTTGGAAGCCTGCGCCATGCCATAAGCTCCCGTGGTCCAAATCGCGAGCACGTCGTCCGGCTGAACTTCTCCCAGTGGCCAGTCGCGCAGGAAGCAATCTCCGGTCTCGCACACTGGACCAACGATATCCACGCGCTTTTGAAGGGCATACGACTCCGCGCGGCCACGCTTCGTGCGCGTGATCGGATGCACGGCGCCGTAAAGCGCCGGGCGCAAAAGATCATTCATTGCCGCGTCCACGACGACGAACGTCTTGCCGCGATTTTCCTTCGTGTAAACGACCCGCGTGAGCAGAACACCGGCGGGCGCAATGATGCTGCGGCCCGGTTCGAGCAAGAGATGTACCCCAAGCGGGCGCACCATTTGAGCAATCATGCGCGCATAAGCTGCCCGTGAAGGTGGACGTTCGCTCGTGTATCGCACTCCAAGCCCGCCGCCAAAATCCAGATAACGCAACGGGATACCCTCTCGCCGCAACTCATGAACGTAGTTAGTCAGCCGGTGGAGCGCCTTCCGGAACGGAGCCGTTGTGACGATTTGCGAACCAATGTGCGCGCTGATTCCCTGCCAGGAAATCCACTTCGTGCTTCGCTGCGCGACATACAGCCGTTTCGCCGCGCTCCAATCCAGCCCAAATTTATGATCGTGCCGCCCCGTTGAGATATGCGGATGGCCTCCGGCCCCTACATCGGGATTTACCCGAATCGAAACTCCGGGAACGGAACCGCCACGCGCCAATTGCCTTGCAGATTCTTCCAAGAGCACTTCCAGTTCGGCCTCCGACTCGATATTGAAAAGGAGAATTCCCATGCGCCCGGAGCGGGAGCTTGCCCGATATTTCAGAGCTTCGCGCATCTCTTCGCGTGTCTTTCCAACGCCAGAGAACACGATGCGGTCTCCGGGCACTCCAATGTGCTGCAATTGGGCGAGTTCTCCACCGGAGACGATGTCGAATCCGCTTCCAAGCCTGGCAAGATGCTTCAGGATGGACAGGTTACCGTTCGATTTAACCGCGAAACACAGCGTATGCGGCAGGGCTCCAAGCCCGCAATGCAGTTCGTGGTAGGAATCTTCGATTGCGGCGCGGCTGTAAAGATACGTGGGCGTCCCGAATTTTTCCGCGACAGCCGCGACGGAAACTCCCTCACACCGAACCTCTTCGCGGTCGCGCGCCCCAGAGCCTGCGCTCTTCCAGCCAAAATGAGGCGTAAACGTAGCAGGGTCCACAAAGGAGATCTTTCGGGACGAACGCGCCTCCGGCCCGCTCATCGCACTTTGAGGATCACCAGCGTGCGGTCATCCGAGAGCCGAGCGCTTTGCGTGAACCCGTCCACTTCGCGAAGAATGAGATCGGCCATTTCCGCCGCGCCGATTTCATGGTGCTGCTCGATCAGCTTGCGTAGCCGCTCGGTGCCGAAGAATTGCCCCTCGTTGTTCATGGTTTCCGCGATGCCGTCGGAGTGAAACAGAAGAATATCGCCGGGAGCCAGGGTCACACCCCATTCGTCGTAACTGACATCTTCAAAAATACCCAGAGGAAACCCGGTGAGCTCGATCTTCCCGCAGCGGCCATCTTTGTAGAGCAGCGGTTGCGACTGCCCGGCGTTCGCAACCCGCAGCTTTTGCCGGCCCTTCTGCCAGGTAGCAAAACAGGCGGTCATGAACCGGCCTTCGATGCGCCGCTCACCTATGACCATATTCATCTGCCGGAGCATCTCCGCGGGCTGGAGTTTTTGCGGCGCAAGGCTTCGCATGATGCCGATGGCCACCGCGCCATAGAGCGCCGCCGCTGTGCCTTTTCCGCTGACGTCGCCGAGCGCAATGCCAAGCTGCTGTGGCCCATAGCGCACAAATTCGTAGAGATCCCCGCACACCTCGCGAGCCGATAGATACCGCGCTGCCAGATCCACGCCGTAGTCCTCCGTGGGCACCGGCTGCAGCAGCGCGCCTTGAATACGCTTGGCCGCTTGCAGATCCCGCTCCAGGCGCGCTTCGTCACGCGCCACTTGCTCGTAGAGCCGCGCATTTTCGAGCGAGACCGCAAAATTTGCCGCGAGAATCGAAAGCGTCTGGACGTGGTCTTCCGTGAAGTAGTTCAACTGCGGGCTTTCCAGATCCAGAACGCCAATCACCTTGCCCTTGTGGATCATCGGAATCGCCAGCTCCGAGCGCGTCTCCGGGTTCACCATCACGTAGCGGGGCTCCGCCGTTACATCCGCGACTAGCACGGGTTCGCGCAGCGTTGCGGCCGCTCCGACGATTCCCTCGCTTACCGCCACGCGCATTTTTCCCTGCACGCGATGGCCGTGTGTGACGTCCACCCGGTGGCGAAACACTTTCTGCTCTTCGTCATACAACATGATGCTGAGAATCTGATAATCGATCACGCGCTTCGTTTGTTCCGCGGCGCGTCTCAGCAACTCTTCGACATCCAGGATGGAGCTGGTTTCGCGGCCAACTTCATTCAGCAAGAGCAGCGTCTCGGCCTGGGAGCTGACCTTTTGAAATAGACGGGCATTTTCGATGGCCACGGCGAGCCGGCCGGCCAGCAGCGTCAAAATGTTCTGCTGGTCACGCGTAAAATAATCGGGATGGCGGCTTTGGATATCGAGCACGCCAACGCATTTCCCCTGAAACATCAGCGGAACGGCCAGTTCCGAGCGAACGCTGTCGATGGCATTGATGTACCGGGAATCCTTCGAAGTATCGCTCACGCGCACGGAATGCCCCGTCGACGCGGCCGTGCCAGTAATCCCCTGCCCGAAAGGCACGCGCAAATTCTCCGCCAGATCGCGCGGATAGCCGATGGCAAAACGGTGCTTGAGGTAGCTGCCGTCTCCTTCGAGCATCAGCACGCCAAAAATTTCGTAGTCGATGTGGCGTTTGATGAGCGCGGCAGTCCGCGCCAGGACCACCTCCAAATCCAGCGAAGAGTTAACCTCTTCGCCGATCTCCGCCATCGTTGCCAGCACCTCGGTAGAGACCTCCAGCCCGTCGTGGATTGCGGCTGCTACCGTATGTGCGTCCGTGGGATTCATGCAGTCAAACTATTATAGCAGGCGCGGGAAACCTTCTCGTTCCTGCGGCCGATTCGAAGCCCCATCTGCTTGCGCGTCCAGGTTCACTTGCCGAACTTGGCCAGTGCTTCCGCGGCGATTTTCACGCCACCGCTTGTGCCAATGCGCGTGGCTCCCGCTTCGACCATCTTCAAGAGGTCTTCGAGCGTTCGAACGCCGCCGGAAGCCTTTACTCCCATGCTCGGCCCGACCACCCGGCGCATCAGCGCCACATCCGCAATCGTGGCCCCGCCGCTGCTGAACCCCGTCGAGGTCTTCACAAAGTCCGCGCCCGCATCGCGAGCAATCCGGCAGGCTCGTTCTTTTTCTTCCTCTGTCAGCAGCGACGTCTCGATAATGACCTTGCAAATCGCCCTGCCCGCGTGCGCAACCTGAACCACGCCGCGAATATCGTTCGCGACCACTTCGCTGTCCCCTGCCTTCAACGCCCCGACATGGATCACCATATCGAGCTCTTCCGCTCCGCCAGCCAAAGCCAAGCGCGCTTCGCCCGCTTTCGCCCCGTTCAGGTTTGCGCCCAGGGGAAATCCGATCACCGTGCAGTTCTTCACCTTGGACCCGCTCAGTAGCCCCTTCACCAACGGAACAAACACCGGATTCACGCACACCGAAGCAAACTGATGCACGAACGCTTCCTGGCAAAGTCGCGTCACATCGTGCCGCGTCGCTTCCGGTTTCAATAGTGTATGGTCGATCAGCGCCGCAACGCTTTGCGAATTCGTCAGCAACACCGTCATTTATTCACTCCCCGTTTTTTCTTCGGAGTTCCCAGAGTCAGCACGCCTACATGCGGAAGGTTGCGATAGCGCTCCGCATAATCGAGGCCATACCCAATCACAAACTCATTGGGGATAGTGAAGCCGACATAATCCGCATGAACCGCCGCAATTCTGCGTTCCGGCTTGTCCAAAAGCGCCGCAATGCGCAAATGCTTGGGCTTGCGCTGCTGGAAGATGCGCAGCAAATACTGCAAGGTCATGCCCGTATCCAGAATGTCTTCGACAAGAATCACGGTTCGTCCCTCGATGCTGGCGTCCAGGTCCTTAATCATTCTTACCTGTCCCGAAGAATGAGTTCCCTTCCCGTAGCTGGAGACCGCGATGAAATCAAACGAAACCTCGCCCGGTATCCGCCGCGCCAAATCCGACAAAAAAAACACCGCGCCTTTCAGGACTCCCACGAGATGCAACGGCTCATCTTTGAAATCCAGACGTATCTGTCTGGCGATTTCATCGATGCGCCTCTGGAGCTTGCTCCGCGAGATCAGCACGCGAACGGATTCGCCGCCATGTTCCCCTGCCTTTGACGATTTATTCCTTCTCTGCGCCATACCCTTCCTTTGCAGACCGAAGATCGCTGCCCCTGGCGGCATCCAGCTTCAGTTCACTCCACCCCAGCAGCGTCAAAAACATCGATCCATGAGAGTCAGGAAATGCTATGTTCTCCGGCCAGGGCTGTCAAATCGGAAGAAAGCCATGCTCGCGACGCGAATGTTTATTCTACGTCGAGACATTGTTGATCTACGCTGAGGACGGCGGCGGATTCGATGACGGGACAGGATTCTTTCACTCCGCGTCGCTCTGAACATCGACGCTTTCCCATCATTCTTCCGCTCCCGCTTGCCCGCAACGAAAATTGCCGCCACTTCTGTTAAAATTATTGCGTTCCATTGCAAATGAGGATTCCTGATGAAACTTGTTACCTTCCATAACCAAACCCGTGAACACCGCATCGGTGCCATTGCCCCCGATGGGAGTATTGTCGACCTCAACGCGGCTTACGCCCTCTATCTCCGCAACGTCGAGCAGGAAGGCGCCTTCTATCCCCTGGCCGACGCCCGCGTCCCCTCCAACATGCGCGGCCTCTTCGCAAACGGAGACCGCGGCCTTGACGCCGCCCGCGCGGCGCTTGAATACGCGCTAAAAGAAGGGCCGGAAACGACCGGCGCATCGGGTGAGCCTATTTTCTTTCGCCGCGAAGCCGTGCGCATCAAAGCTCCCATCAGCCCGAAAAAGTTCTTCCACACCGCCGGCAATTTCCGCGAGCATCACGAAGAAGCCCAAAAATCCGGCTTTTCCCATCCGGTTCTTCCCTGGATCGTTTTCTTCCAAAACGTCGATGCCATCATCGGTCCCGGCGAATCCATCGTCTATCCCGAGCACCTGACGCAAGAACTCGACTACGAACTCGAGCTTGCCGTGGTCTTGAAGAAATCGGGAAAGCATTTTTCCGCGGAGACCGCCCGCGACTATATCGGCGGCTACCTCATTTTCAACGACATTACCGCACGCGACATTCAGCGCCAGGAGATGAAGTCCGGCGTCTTCAGCTTCTGCAAGGGCATCGACACGTTCTGCCCGCTCGGCCCGCATATCGTCACCGCGGATGAGATTCCCAATCCCAACAATCTGGCCATGACACTGCGGGTCAACGGTATGACGCGCCAGCAATCGCATTCCAGCAAAATGTCCGTCACCATCCCGGAGATCATCGCCCATTACTCTTCCATGGGATATTCCGCGGGCGATGTTCTTTCGACTGGAACGGTCTCGGGTGTCGCCGCCTTCAGCGATGATCCCAAATCTCTCTATCTGAAGCCCGGAGACGTCGTCGAGTGCGAAATCGAAAAAATCGGCGTGCTCAGCAATCCTGTGGTCTCCTATAAAGAGACGCACGGTGGGAAATCCCCTGGGGCGTAGATGGACGCGGCGCACATGAACAAACTCCGGGCACGGGAAGGTCTGTGGACCAGCGATCTCAATGATCGCGCCGAAGTGCGCAAACCTTTTGCGGGCGATCGCGCGGTCAAGTTCTACGACACCACGCTTCGCGATGGAGAGCAAAGCGTCGGCGTGGTGCTTACCCCGCCGCAAAAACTTGAAATCGCTCGCGCACTGGATGAACTAGGTGTCGGTCGCATCGAGGCCGGCTTTCCGCGCGTTTCCGCGGACGACGCGGAAGCCTTCGGGCTAATCGCCAAGGCCGGACTGAAAGCCGAAATTTGGGGCTTCGGAAGGGCCGTAAAGGCCGATATTGATGAACTTTTGCGCCTTGGAGCCCGGGCCACGGTCATCGAAACCCCCACCAGCGCCATCAAGCTGAAAGCTTATGGTTTGACCGTTGACGAAGCCAAGCGCCGCGCCGCCGACGCCATCACTTATGCTCGCAAGAACGGCGTCCGCGTCGCTTTCTTCACCGTCGATGGTACCCGCACCGAACTCGACATTCTCCGCGATTTCTACCGCAACGCCCTCGATGCCGGCGCCGAAGAACTCGTTGTGGTGGACACCATCGGCGCATGCGGTCCCGAAGCCGTCGAATTTCTCCTGCGCCAAGTCCGCGAATGGGCCGGCCCCCAGGTGCCGCTCCATTTTCATGGACACAACGACTTCGGCATGGCCACCGCTTGCGCTGTAGCCGCCGTGCGCGCCGGAGCCGAGTGGATTCAAGGAACGATTAACGGCATGGGAGAGCGGGCCGGCAACGCGGACATCGGCGAAGTCGCCATGGCCCTGTGGGGTCTCTACGGTGTGCCGGTGGAACTAAATCTCAAAAAGATTCGCGAAGTGTCCGCGCTGGTACGGCACACCGCCGGCCATGAACTCGAACCCTGGAAACCGGTTGTTGGCGAGAATCTCTTCATGCGCGAGAGCGGCGCGGTAGCCAGCCAGTTTCACATCCCCGAAGCCATCGAGCCGTTTTCCGCCGATTTAGTAGGCGCCACGCGCGCCATCGTCCTCGGCAAAAAAAGCGGCCTCGACAGCATCGCCATCAAATCCAAAGAACTCGGCCTCGCCCTCACCACCGAGCAGCAACAAACCGCCCTCGCCGCCGTAAAACGCGCTGGCACCGAAAAACGCGCCCTAATCACCGACGCCGAATTCCGCGCCATCGTCTCCCGCATCCAGCACCCCGCCTAATGACCGCATTCTGAAAAGACAGTCTGCCCCCCAATTCCGGTCATGTGCAAATTGGCACAGCTTTACTTTGTTGGTGCATCCATTACCGTTGCAGGGCATAAAAGGTTTCTCCTACCGCCCATTCCTCTGCTTTACCCGTCTGCCTCTTCTGTTGACGACCGCTACAGATCGTGTACCATATTCTGGGAGAAATCTCTCCTAGGTCCAGCTATCGACGTTGCCGTTTCCGCAGAACGACACCTTCAGAAGCACCGGGCGAGATGGAGGTGCTGGTTTGTGGGCTCACGTGATTCCTCACTTCAGTCGGTTCCTTCAGGAACTCAAGCTTGAACCTCAACAGCGCGCCGATGCGGAATCCAAAGCAGATCGCATTGCCCGTTGCCTCTGGTCGAAGTACTACGCCGGACAGTTCAACCCGAGCTGTTACGTAATAGTTGGATCCTACGGCAAACGCACAGCGACCCGACCGCCATCGGATTTGGACATGCTATTCCTGCTTCCGTATAGCGACTACGCGCGCATCGAACAACTAGCTGGTAACAAGCAATCGCAACTCCTGCGCGAAGTTAAACAAGCGCTGGAGGGCACGTTTCCTCGGACCGATCTCCGCGCCGACGGCCAAGTAGTAATCGCG
>JAYVMO010000172.1:0-8576 GCA_043758915.1 Acidobacteriota bacterium
AGCCATGTTGCCGGCAGAGACCATCACCGTTCATCAATGGCTCGGCACGTCCTTGGCTATCCTCTTCCTTTTTCTCGCCGGTTGGCGCCTCGCCATTCATCGCAAGGAGCAGACCCCCGGCATTTCATATTTCGTCTTGGCTTTCGTCGTTCTCGCGGCGCTGATGTATCAAGGCAGCCTCGGCGGAAGAATGGCTTTCCATTAAGCCGTGTGCCATCGCGACATTTGTGAAGTTCGGCGAGCGTGGCAGCGCCAACCCGCTCGCCCCGGCGGGTAACTTTGCTGGATTCCTTATTTCTAGCGCATCTTCTCGAAGATCGTCTTGGCTTGCGTGAGGCGTTTCATCACTGATTCTTTTTCGTCTTGTGAGTTCCAGTCCGGATACTGCGACGTCGCATCCATTACCCGCTCGATCCACGCCGCAAAATAATTCGCGTCTTCCGGCGAGCGTGGCGCCTTCCCTGCAATCGTCACGTAAATCGGGCTGCTCGTCGCGTACACATAATTATCCAGCACCGGATATTCCGCCTTGTCGCTCGAAGCGCGCAGAACGCACCATCCGCTCTTCTCCATGGCCAGCGTTCCATTCTCCTCGGCGCGATTTCTTTCTCCTTGCCCCACGGTGCCAAAGCATTCGGTCAGAAGCCGAATGCTCTAGCCAACGTTGTAATTGCTGGAGGCCAAAGAATTTTGGCTCCCCGGGCTAGATTCGAACTAGCAACCCTTCGGTTAACAGCCGAATGCTCTACCATTGAGCTACCGGGGAACCGGACAGGCAGGATCGGTTCACTCACAACGGATTAACTTTGTTAGTCTAGCGAACCGCGGATAATCGTGTCAACGAAGCACGAAGCGGCGCCCCAAGGCCGCCCCTGCCACCACGCACTACTCGTTTTCACCGCCCTTGAATCCCCATCCAAGGAAGGGCTTTGCTGTCCGGCGCGATTCGTTCACAATACATATGTCTGTATCTTGACTCCGAGCCCGCTCTCTGGCGCTCCGGAGCGATCCTAAGGGAGATTCCGTCTTGCGCCTTTCCGTGATTGGCTGTGGTTACGTCGGGCTGGTGACCGGAGCGTGTCTCGCCGAAGCGGGACACCAAGTGGTGTGCACGGACATTGACAGCGATCGCATCGCCAAGCTCAATGCCGGCGGTGTGCCCATCTTTGAGCGCCATTTGGACGAGATCCTGGCTTCCGCTCGCAAAGCTGGCCGGATTTCCTACACCACCGATGCCGGCGAAGCCATCCGCGCCGGGGATGCCATCTTCATCTGCGTGGGAACGCCCCCAAAAGAAAACGGCGAAGCCGACCTTTCCGCCATCGACCATGTAGCACGGCAAATTGCCGAGGAAGCGCGCTCCCCGAAGCTGGTCATCGAAAAAAGCACCGTGCCCGCCCGCACCGGAATCGAGCTGGGACGTGCACTCTCCGCCTACGCGCGCAACTCCTCGATTCGTTTTCGCGTGGCCTCCAATCCCGAATTCCTCCGCGAAGGCACCGCCGTCGAGGATTTTTTCCATCCCGACCGCATCGTCGTGGGCGTCGAGGACGAATCCTCCGCCTCCGAGCTGCGCGAAATCTACCGGCCCATTCTCGAACGCAGCTTCCGCTGCCCGGTGCATAAAGGCCCTTGCCCGGACGGCCACAAGGCCGAATTCCTCGTCACCACCATCAACAGCGCCGAGCTCATCAAACACGCCTCTAATTCCTTCCTCGCACTGAAGATTAGTTACGCCAATGTCATCGCCGATCTCTGCGAAAGAATCGGCGCCGACGTCGAGGAAGTGACGCACGCCATGGGTCTCGATCCGCGCATCGGCGGGCAATTCCTCCGTGCCGGTCTGGGCTTCGGTGGATTCTGCTTCCCGAAGGATATCCAGGCCTTCATTCATCTCTCGGCTTCGGTGGGCGTCGATTTTGAAATCCTCAAAGCCGCCGAGCGCGTCAACAAGCAATGCATCGACCGCTACTTTGAAAAGGCTCGCAAGGCCCTGTGGGTCGTAAAAGGCAAACGCGTCGCGGTGCTGGGACTCGCGTTTAAGGCCAACACGGACGACGTGCGCTTCTCTCCTGCACTCGAAGTCGTTCGACGCCTGCTCGAAGAAGGGGCCCACGTCCACGCCAGCGATCCGGAAGCCATCTCGCGGACTAAATCGCTCTACCCCCAGGTGGCCTATTCCGATGATCCGTACGAGACTCTGCGTAGCGCGGACGCCGCCCTCGTCTGTACCGAATGGGATTCTTTCCGTAACCTCGATTGGGAGCGCGCCGGCAAACTGATGGCTCGCCGCCTGGTCATCGACGGGCGCAATCTCTATTCCCCGCGGCGCATGCGCGAACTCGGTTTCGAATACCACTCTTTCGGAAGAGAATAGCCGGGCGGACTTGCTGCGGAAGAATTAACAAAGCACTCCAGTAAGTGCAAGATAGGGAACCGCACTACTCTTCGATTTGCGGGAGCGGCGATCGCCCGAAACCCGCTGCGCTTCACCGCCGCAATCATTCCCAATAGGCCCGTTAGGCCTGGGCTTCTTGCTTCCCGGCCTTCGCGAATTCCTTCTTAAAATATTCGAGCGTGATCCGCAGTCCTTCTTCCAGTTGAACCTTTGGCTCCCAATGCAGCAGTCGCTTCGCCTTCCGGATGTCCGGACAGCGTTGCTTCGGGTCGTCCTGCGGCAAAGGTTCAAACACAATGGGCGGCGCATTTTCGAAATGTTTCCTGATGCGCTCGGCAAATTCCAGAATGGTGATCTCCTGCGGGTTGCCGATGTTCACCGGAAGATGTTCTTCCGACTGCATCAGCCGGTAAATCCCTTCCATGAGGTCGGAAACGTAGCAGAAACTCCTCGTCTGTTTGCCGTCCCCGTAAACCGTCAGCGGCTGCCCGCTCAGCGCCTGAAACACAAAATTCGGCAGTGCCCGGCCGTCCTTCAGCCGCATGCGTGGCCCGTAGGTATTGAATATCCGCACGATCCGCGTATCCATATGGTGATAGCGGTGGTATGCCATGGTCATTGCTTCGGCAAAGCGCTTCGCTTCGTCATACACTCCGCGCGGCCCGATCGGATTCACATGGCCCCAGTACTCCTCGTGCTGCGGCGAAATTTCCGGATCCCCGTAGCATTCGCTGGTCGAAGCCAGAAAAAACTTGGCCTTCTTCGCCAGCGCCAACCCCAGCGCATTGTGCGTCCCCAGCGCCCCAACTTTCAGCGTCGGAATCGGCAATTTCAAGTAGTCGACGGGACTCGCCGGTGACGCGAAGTGCAGCACGTAATCCACCGGTCCCGGCACGTCGATATATTTCGTAACATCCACTCGCTCCAGGCGGAACTTCGCATTGTTCATCATCTGACTTACGTTCGAACCCTCTCCCGTCACCAGATTATCCAGCGCCAGAACTTCCCACCCCTCGGCAAGCAGCCTCTCGCAGAGGTGTGACCCTAGAAATCCCGCCCCGCCTGTCACCACTGCTCGCATACATCCTCCTGAAAGTCACCAGTCCGTCAGTTTAGCCTGCGCGCGCCGCATTGACCACTTTTGCGGCACGCTATACGATTCACCAGCCGCATCATGGCTTACCTCAGCCAAATCATGCCCGCCGCTCAACCACGCCGCACGCGCCGGATTTTCCTCGCGCTCTGCGGTGCGTTCTTCCTCGCTGCCGTCGTATTTGTTCTCGGCCTCGGCCGCTGGCTCGTCGTCGAAGACCCTCCCGAAAAAGCCCTGGCCATCGCCGTGCTCAGTGGACGCCTCCCCGTACGCGCCATGGAAGCGGCCAGGCTTTATCGCGCGGGATACGCGCCGGAAATCTGGTTGACGCGCTCCGCCGAGCCTGGCAATGCGCTGCGGGCTATGGGTATCCCGTACGTCGGAGAAGATTTTTATAATTTGCGCGTTCTGATCCACGAAGGCGTGCCTGCCGACGCTATCCGCGTCCTCCAGCCCGCGATCTTGAATACCGCGGATGAAATGAGCGCCATCGCCGCGGCTCTCTCCGAGGAAAAAGGCGCCGCGGTGATCATCGTCACCACCAAAGCCCACACGCGCCGCGTTCACATGCTCTGGAATAAACTTGCCGGAGGACGCGGCCGCGCCATCGTGCGCGCCGCCACGGACGATCCCTTTCAACCCCGCCGCTGGTGGCGCAGCACAGGTGATGCGCTCGATGTGCTTCGCGAGGTTTTGGGGATTCTCAACGCTTGGGCTGGCTTGCCGCTCCACGCCGCAAATTAGCAACTTGCTCGCCTCGATTGTCCACTCGAAGCCTTCCTTCAGAAAAAGAAATACCGCTTCCGCCACCTCATCGTTTCGTCTTCGACTTCGGGTACGTAAGGCAATTCGCGCCCCTCAAACGCGGCCAGGGGATTCTCCAAAAACAACCCGCGGGCCATCTCTTCGCCAAACTGCTCCTGCACCACATCAAAAGCCGGCTTCAGCTTCAGCGGCCGGCCTCGCACGTTGTGTGCATCGCTCGCCACGAAGTGCACCACGCCCTGCGCCATCCACCGCAGCGCATCCTTCTGTGCGCCGGCCCCGAAGACTCCCGTCAGCGAACCTCCCGTAACCTGCACGAAGCACCCAGCCCGCGCCCACTTGGCCAGCCGCTCCGGCTGCGAGCGCAGTATCCCGTTTCGTTCCGGATGCGTGACCACCGGCCGCAGCCCGGCAAGCTGGAGCTCATGCAGCGTCTGGTCCATCGAAGGAGGTATCGAGAATTCGTTGAACTCCACGAGCAGATAATCGTGCTGATTGATGCAAAAGTGCGCCGCATTCTCGCGCAAGGCTTCCAAATTCTCCGGATTCAGGTGAAAATCGCAGCCCGTCGCCAGCGTCAACTTCTCGCCAATTTTTGCCTGCAACTCTTCGCATAGTTGGCGCACGCGCGCATAGTCGAAAGCATATTCGTTGCTGCAGTGCGGCGTCGCCACCACGTGTGTAACGCCGTCGGCCATCGCTGATTCCGCCATCTCCATGGACTCCGCGATGCTCTCCGGCCCGTCGTCCAGCCCCGGCAGAATGTGGCAATGCACGTCAACCATGTTTTCTCCGAACTTCTCAGCGCCACCAGGCCGACATCGCCTGCCAGGCGCCCATCGCAAACATTATCCCCGCAAAAATCTGCTTCAGGGGCCGTGGCCGCGTCTTGTCCGCCAACTTTCCTCCCAGGATTCCCCCCGCGAAAATTCCCGGTATCAGCAGCCAGCCCGTGTGCCACGAAACATAGCCTGCTTTCGAATAGGCAAGGAACGCGAGAATCCCCGTCGGTGGAATCAGCGCGATCAAGCTCGTCCCCTGCGCCCGGTGCTGGCCAAACGCAAACAAAATCACGAGCAGCGGCACCAGCAACACTCCTCCCCCGATGCCAAACACGCCCGAGGCTACTCCACAAACACATGCCGCGAGAAAAATCCCCGCGTCGCGCCAGGCGCCTTCAGTCACCGGCATCTCCTTCGATTGCCGCGGCGTTTGCCGAGCCACCATTCACTCGCGTTTTCCGAATCAGCGAAATCGCAGCCAGCATCAGAAAACAGCCGAACACTCCCTTCAAATTCCGCGAATCCATCGGAATGGCGATCCGGCTGCCGCCGTACCCGCCAATCAGCATCCCGCACGCGCACCAGATCCCCGCGCGTAAATCCACTTCGCCTTTCTTCCAATACTGCGCCAGCGCCCCCAGGCCCAGCGGCCACAGTAGAATAAAAAGCGAAGTGCCCTGCGCGGTATGCTGGTCCATCCCCAGCAAATAGACCAACGCCGGCACCAGCACTACGCCGCCGCCGATGCCCAGCAGCCCGACGAGCACACCTACGCCCAGTCCAAGCAAAAGAATGAGTAGAGTCATCGTTGAATATTTTCTGCAAATACCCCGGCTGCCACGGGGATTAGTGTACCCCCTTTGTCTCCTCTCCTCCGCTCGCCAATCGCAGCATATTGTGAATTAGCGTTAACACTTCGCACCACGCCTTTTTTTGTTTGCGCCAAACCTGCTATATTTGATTGTCTTTGTCTCATCTGCTCTGTCGTCTGCCCGGTGATCGCAGGATTGCTGCGCGGACGCGGCTAACGCTTCATCCCCGAAAATCACGAGGAGTACGACGCATCTCATGGCCATCGACCGGAAACCTGAGTTCTTCAAAGGCGCCCAGCTCAAGGTGGGCATCATTGGCTGCGGTTATGTTGGTCTTCCGCTGGCCCTTCGCTTCGCGGAGGCCGGACACAAAGTCACTGGCTTCGACACCGATCCCATCAAGGTCAGCATGCTAAATGCTGGCAAATCCTACATCGAGCACATTTCGCAGACCAAGATTCAGCAGTTTGTGAACAGCAAGCACTTCGGCGCTTCCAACGATTTCTCCAGACTCAAGGATGCCGATGCCATCCTCATTTGCGTTCCCACCCCGCTCGACGAGCGCCGCGAGCCTGACCTCAGCTACGTCGAACAAACGGCCATCTCCATTCAGCCCCATCTTCAAAAGGGCCAACTCGTCGTTCTCGAATCCACCACCTATCCCGGCACCACCGAGGAACTTGTCCTTCCCATTCTCGAAAAGAGCGGCCTGCGCTGCCCCATTGCCTCCGGCCCCGAAAACGAAAACATTTCCTGCGATTTCTTTCTCGCCTTCTCGCCCGAGCGTGAAGATCCCGGCAACAAGCAGTTCGGCCTCGCGCAAATCCCCAAAGTTGTCGGCGGCATCAACGCCCCCAGCGGCCGCGCCGCCGTTGCTCTTTACGCCCAAGTCGTCGCCCGCGTCGTTCCCGTCAGTTCCACGCGCGCCGCGGAAATGACCAAGCTCCTCGAAAATATCTTCCGCTGCGTGAACATCGCCCTCGTCAACGAACTCAAGATGCTCAGCCTGCGCATGAACATCGATATCTGGGAAGTCATCGACGCCGCCGCCAGCAAGCCTTTCGGCTTCATGCCTTTCTATCCCGGCCCTGGCCTCGGCGGCCACTGTATTCCCGTCGATCCCTTCTATCTTTCCTGGAAGGCCCGCGAGTACGATTTTTCCACGCGCTTCATCGAGCTGGCCGGCGAAGTCAATACCGCCATGCCCTATCACGTCGTCGATGCCATCGCCGCCGCTCTCAATGACCACAAAAAGAGCACCAGGGACGCCAAGATCCTCATCCTCGGCGTGGCCTACAAAAAAGATGTCGACGATCTCCGCGAATCCCCTACGCTCAAAATCATGCAGCTTCTCCAGCAGCGCGGCGCGCATCTCGATTACAACGACCCCTACTTTCCCAAACTCCACAAGATGCGCCACTACAATTACGAAAACATGAAGTCCGTCCCCCTCAATCCCCAGTCCCTCGCCGCCTACGACGCCGTCGTCATCGCCACCGACCACTCCAGCTACGATTACTCCGCCATCGTCGACGCCGCCAAACTCGTCGTCGACACCCGCAACGCCACCCGCCGCGTCATGCGCCACCGCCACAAAATCGTCCTCTGTTAATTCGCAACGGTCACATCCGCCCCACAAGGGCGCCGTCAACTCGCCGAACGTGGCGTGCCCTCGATGAGCTCTCCGCTTCGCTACACGGATCGATCGAGCAAGTGTGATTCGTCGCGAGGCCGAATCTTCAGAGCCCCGTGCGGCCAATTGTGGCTAAGCTTGGAGGATGCCGTTGCCCACGGCGTAGCGGACCAGTTTCGGGCTACACGATGGAGCTCCTCCCTCATAAAAAATTCGCGATATGGCGCTTTCCGCCCGTATGGCGTACAAATACAAGTGGAGAGAGTCGTGGCAGGGATCCGGGAGTTCCGAATGTGATTCAATTCTATGGGGTGCGCGACGCGGCATTTAAAAAGCATCCGGTGTCGTATAGGACTCGGAGCAGTACAATTCAGGAGGCGGCATGAGTGGAAGAACAGTTCTGGGAATCCTTCTGATCGTGGCCGGGATATTTGCCCTGGCCTACCAGGGGATTACTTACACCACGCACAAGAAAGTGCTCGATATCGGTCCTATCCAAGCTACACAGACGGAACACGAAACCATCCCCATCCCTCCCATCCTCGGCGGGCTGGCTGTGCTTGGCGGGATCCTGGTTCTGGTACTCGACCGGCAAGGCAAGTAGTTTTCTCGGATTCGAATTTTTTCACATGGATTACGAATAGAGAGTGGAGGCAACACCCATGAAGCGTTGGACAGTTGTTTTGGCTGGTGTACTGATGTTGGCGCCATTTTCGTTCGCGAAACCTTCGGACGAAACTGCCAAGGACGAAAAAAACCGCCTGCAGAATGCAGGTACGGTGATCAAGGAGATTCTGGATATTCCCGACGACATTCCCCAGGATCTTCTAGATAAGGCGCGTTGCGTGGTGGTCATGCCCTCGGTACTTAAGGCCGCCTTTGTCGTGGGCGGAAGCTATGGACGCGGCGCCATGGTTTGCCGCACCGGCAAGGATTTCACCGGACCATGGGGAGCGCCGGCGATGTATGCACTGGAAGGCGGCAGCGTCGGCTTCCAGATTGGTGGTGAAGCCACCGACTTCGTCATTCTGGTGATGAACAATCGCGGCGTTGAGAGCCTGCTCCACAGCAAAGTAAAGCTCGGCGCGGATGC
>JAYVMO010000173.1:0-5784 GCA_043758915.1 Acidobacteriota bacterium
AGAACCTATGTTGAGCTTTGCCGCGACGCAGAAGACCTTAAACCAAGAAGCGACCGCCGGAAGCAAGCTAAGGTTCTTTGTCGCGATATTGCCGACAAACTCGCGATTCCTCGAGTTCGAGCGGAGGCAGTTGTTGAAGCTGCGCCAGATAAGGCGACCTAGGGCGTGTTATCAATTGAGCCGGGACAGGCGGCCTGGGATCAAAGTAGAAGAGAGGTTTTAGGTGGCACAGGTTTGGTTTCTTGAAACCTGGGTCTTGAGGTTGTCTTTCCCTGGCTTTTCCTCCATTGCCTGTTTTCTTCTTAAGTCCGGCACAACACCCAGGCAGAGAGCGGGTCTAAAGACCCGCCATTACAACTAAGTCCGGCATAAGAGCCGGGTTCACAAACCGAACTTGGGCACGCTGCAAAGAGCGGGTCTAAAGACCCGCCACTACAAAGTCCGGCACAACAGGCGGGTTGCACAGCCTTAGCCCTGAAGGCCCTGGCTTGGCCTTGCCAGCTAACAAGAAGTAAGGAATAATTAATAAGTAAGGAATCGTTAGAGCGAGCAAGGACACACGATGGCGCATTCCACAGTCACGAGCAAGGGACAGACAACCATTCCGGGAAGGGTCCGCAAGGCGCTGCGAATCAAGCCTGGCGACAGACTGGAATACGCAGTGGAAGGAGACCACGCCACCATCCGCGTGCATCTCGGCACTCGCGCGCTCAAGGGGGTGCTCGCCAGCAAGAAGGGCAAAGGCATGTCCTTCGCGCAAATCCGCGAGGCCGCAGCGAAGGCGGCTCGCGAACATGAAGGCATGCGGTGAGCAAGCGCACGCTTGTCGACAGCAATCTGATCGTTCGCTATCTGGTACAAGATCATGAGAAGCACGCCAGGTCTGCGGGAAGGCTATTCGATGCCTGCGATCGCGGCGACGTCGTGATTTTGGTGTTGCCGGCAGTTCTCGCCGAGTGCGTGTTCGTTCTGGAATCTTTCTATAAGCACCCGCGTGGAGATATCGCATCGGCCCTCGGCAGGCTCATCTCCAGCCCCGGTGTTGAAATGAGCGGGGCGGCGATGCAGCTGGAAGCATTGGACCGCTATCGAAAAACGAACGTCCATTTCGTGGACTGCCTGCTCGCCGCGACGGCCGCGGCCGAGAACGTGCCGGTAGCCTCCTTCGACCGGGATTTTCGCAAGTTCGCGGACGTGCGCGTGGAAACTCAATAATTCTCTTCAACCGTAGCGCCCGCATCGTCGGGCACAAGAGCGCCGGGCGGAAGCCCGCCTCTATGGGTGATGCATAGAAGAAAGCAAAAGCACCGATCTAAAGATCGGCCTCTACAAGGGTGGGAGAAAGGCGCGGGCGGGTGCAAAAGGGAGGGGCGTGCGTTAGTATGAACGGCGGAGTGCGGAATTCATGAGCGCGAGTACGACAGAAAGTTTGGCGGGAACTTCCCTTTCGAAGGGGCCGTTTCGGGCGGCGCGGGGGACGGCGATTTCCTGCAAGGGGTGGCAGCAGGAAGGCGCGCTGCGGATGTTGATGAATAATTTGGACCCGGAAGTGGCGGAGAAGCCGGAAGAGCTGGTGGTGTATGGCGGGACGGGCAAGGCGGCGCGGAATTGGGAGTGCTTTCACGCCATTGTGAAATCGCTGAAGGAATTGGCGGCGGACGAAACGCTTTTGGTGCAGTCGGGAAAACCGGTGGGCATTTTTCGGACGCATGAATACGCGCCGCGGGTGCTGCTGTGCAATTCGAATCTTGTGGGGCATTTCAACAATTGGGATAAGTTTCATGAATTGGATCGCGCGGGCTTGATGATGTACGGGCAGATGACCGCGGGGAGCTGGATTTACATCGGGACGCAAGGGATTTTGCAGGGAACTTACGAAACGTTTGCGGCGGCGGCGAAGAAACATTTCGGCGGAGATTTGACGGGCAAGCTGGTGGTCACCGGAGGGATGGGCGGAATGGGCGGCGCGCAGCCGCTGGCCGCGACGATGAACGGCGCGGCGTTCCTGGGCATTGATGTGGACCCGGAGCGCATCAAGCGGCGCGTGAAGGCAGGTTATTGCGATGTGATGGTGACTTCGCTGGATGAGGCGCTGCGCATATTGAAAAATGCGGTGCGCAAGGGCGAAGCCACTTCGGTTGGATTGGTGGGCAATTGCGCGGACTTGATTCCGGAGCTGGCGAAGCGCGGGGTGGTGCCGGATGTGCTGACGGACCAGACCAGCGCGCACGACCCGATCGGCGGGTACGTCCCGAACGGCCTGACGCTGGAAGCGGCGCTGGAGCTACGCAAGGCGGATCCGCAGGAATACAAGAAGCGCTCCATGGCGGCGATGGCGCAACATGTTCAAGGCATGCTCGATTTGCAGAAGCTGGGCGCGGTCACGTTTGACTACGGAAACAATATTCGAACGTTCGCCTTCGAGCAGGGCGTCAAGAATGCCTACGACTTCCCGGGCTTTGTGCCGGCCTACATCCGCCCGCTGTTCTGCGAAGGAAAAGGACCGTTTCGCTGGGCGGCGCTTTCAGGCGAAGCGTCGGACATCGCGCGAACGGATCAGCTCGTGCTCGAAATGTTTCCGCATGACGAGCATCTCGCGCGGTGGATCAAGCTGGCACAGAAGCGCGTGAAGTTCCAGGGGCTGCCGTCGCGGATTTGCTGGCTGGGTTACGGCGAGCGCGACAAGTTCGGGCTGGCGCTGAATGATCTGGTGGCACGCGGCGAGTTGAAAGCACCGGTGGTGATCGGGCGCGACCATCTCGATTGCGGCTCGGTGGCTTCGCCGTTCCGCGAGACGGAGTCCATGCTGGACGGCTCGGATGCCATCGCGGATTGGCCGCTGCTCAATGCGCTGATCAATACCGCGAGCGGCGCGTCGTGGGTTTCCATCCACAATGGCGGCGGGGTGGGCATCGGATATTCGCAGCACTCCGGACAGGTGTGCGTCGCGGACGGCACAAAAGAAATGGCCGTGCGTATCGAGCGCGTGCTGACCAACGATCCTGGAATGGGCGTCGTGCGCCACGTGGATGCGGGTTATCCTGAAGCCATCGCGTTTGCGAAGAAGACCGGCGTTAAAGTGCCAATGCTGTAGTGTGATAGCGGCAGCAGATTCGGCATAAGTCCGAGGCCTTGAGCAAAGCTCTTCTCATTACTGGTGCGTCGCAACTCCTGACGCTGCGCGGGCGCGGTCCGCGGCGCGGCAATTCCCTTTCCAACTTGGGCATCATCAAGGATGGCGCGCTGCTGGTTCGAGATGGCGCGATTGCGGCCGTGGGCGCGCGCGCGAAGATCGAGGCGCTGCCGGAAGCGCAAAGCGCGCAGAAGCTGGACCTTGGCGGACGCGTGGTGCTGCCGGGATTTGTCGATTCACATACGCATCTGATTCATGCGGCGAGCCGCGCCGAAGAATACGAGCTGAAGATTGCCGGGGCCAGCTATGAAGAGATTGCGAGCAAGGGCGGAGGAATTCTTAACTCGGTGAAAACACTGCGCGTGGCGACATCGGCCGCGCTGAAGCAGCGGGCCCAGGCGGCGTTGACGCAATTTGCAGCCTATGGAACGACGACGCTTGAGGCCAAGAGCGGCTACGGACTCGACGTCACGAGTGAACTGAAGATTCTGAAATTGCATCAGGAATTGAGCGCGGAGCAGCCGCTGGAGATCGTTTCGACGTTTCTTGGCGCGCATGTGGTTCCCGCTGAATTTCGCGGCACGAGCGATGGGGCGGAAAAATACATCAACTTGCTGACCGAGAAGCTAATGCCGGAAGTGGCGGGGCAAAAGCTGGCCGAATTCTGCGATGTCTTTTGCGACCGGGGAGCCTTCACGCAAGAACAAGCGAAATACGTTCTCCAGAGCGGAAAAGGACACGGACTCACACCGCGGGTGCATGCCGAGCAGCTCACGCGGACGGGCGCGGCGCAGCTTGCCATACAACTGGGCGCGGCAAGTTGCGACCATCTCGAGCAGGTGAACCGGAGCGACATTCGCGCGTTGGGCAAATCGAACACGGTGGCCACGCTGCTTCCCGGCTGTGATTTTCATTGGGGATTGAAGAAGTATGCGCCAGCCCGCGAGTTGATTGATGTCGGCGCGATTGTCGCTCTGGCCACGGACTACAACCCCGGCACGAGTCCGACCCTGAGCATGCCGATGATTCTGTCGCTCGCGTGTACGCAGCTTGGCATGGCGCCTGCGGAGGCGATTACCGCGGCAACCATCAACGCGGCGTATGCCTTGCGGCGCGAAAAACGGATTGGCTCGCTCGAAGTTGGCAAGCAGGCCGACCTAGCCGTCTTCGAAGTGGCCGATTACCGGGAAATTCCCTATTATTTTGGTGTGAACACCTGCTGGATGACGATGAAGCGCGGCAAAGTCATCCACACAAGCAGTATGAGCAAATCTTGAGATTGCACTGCGTGGGCGCAGCATGCTGCGCCCACGCCATAGCGACATCACAAGTCTTGAGCAGCAATTTGAAGAAACACGAATCGAGCAAAGGTCAGCGGACAAACCGATGAAACGACTGATTGAGTGCGTGCCAAACTTTTCGGAGGGACGCGATTCCGCGAAAGTGGATGCGATTATCGCGGCGATGAGCGGCGTGCCGGGCGTTTACGTGCTCGACCGCGAGATGGACGCGGACCACAACCGCTGCGTGGTGACGCTCGCGGGCGACCCGGACGGGGTGGCGGAAGCCGCGCTGCTCGGCGCGGGCAAAGCGATGGAATTGATCGACCTCACCAAGCACAGCGGTGCGCATCCGCGCGTGGGCGCGACGGACGTCGTGCCGTTCATCCCCATCGAGGGCGTAACCATTGAAGACTGCGTGGCGCTGGCGCGGCGCGTGGGCCACGAACTTTGGACGCGCTACCGCATCCCGGTGTTTTTTTACGAGGCCGCGGCGACCCGGCCGGAGCGGACGAATCTCGAAAATGTGCGGCGCGGGCAGTTCGAAGGGTTGCGCGAGGAGATCAAGCACAACCACGATCGGGAGCCGGACGTAGGCGAGCCGAAGGTACACCCGACAGCGGGCGCGACCGTCGTGGGTGCGCGCAAATTCCTGGTGGCCTACAACGTGAACTTGAATACCGCGGATATCACCATCGCGAACAAGATTGCCAAAGCGATACGGTTTTCCTCCGGTGGGCTGCGGTACGTGAAGTCCATGGGCGTGGAGCTGAAGACGCGCAATCTGGCGCAGGTATCAATAAACTTAACGGACTTCGAGCAAACGCCGATGCACCGCGTATACGAGATGGTGAAACGCGAAGCAGCGCGCTACGGCGTGATGCCGGTGGGAAGCGAGATCGTCGGCCTGGTGCCGAAAAAAGCGATCGAGATGGCCGCGGAATTTTTTCTGCAACTGGAAAACTTCTCGCCCGCACAAGTGTTTGAGAACAAGCTGGAAACCGCGCTGAGCGGCGCGCCGATGGCGACCGCGAAAGACGGCAAGCTGGCGAGACTCGCACGTCCATTTCTGGATGCTGTGGCCGCGCCGGCAGCCACGCCCGGCGGCGGAAGCGTTTCTGCGTTCGCGGGGGCGCTTGCCGCGGCGCTCGGACAAATGGTCGCAGCACTCTCGCGCAAGAAAAAGTCCCAGGCGGCCTTCGCCGACCAACTTTCCACGACGCTCGATGAGCTCCGCCGCACCGCCGACGAATTGACGGATGCCATTGACCGGGACGCAGCTTCCTACGACGCCGTGCTGGCCGCATTTAAGATGCCGCAAGGAGACGCCGCGGAAACGCAACAGAGAGGACAAGCCATTCAGACCGCCAC